>CAJAYO010000402.1 GCA_903948415.1 uncultured Opitutia bacterium
GCCGCGCGCCTCACTCGCGCGATGCGCCTCTCTTCCCCGCTTTTCGCGGCTGTCGTGCTCGTCGCCGCCCCGTTCGCCGCCGCCCGCACCGTCCTCCACGTCGGCACGCTCATCGACAGCGTCGGCGACGCGCCGAAAAAGGAAATGACCGTCGTGGTCGACGGCGAGCGCATCGTGTCCGTCTCGTCCGGTTACACCGCACCCGCCGCCGGCGACAAAGTCGTCGACCTCACCTCCGCCACCGTCACGCCGGGCTGGATCGACTGCCACGTGCACATCTCCTCTGAACAATCGCCCGCCCGCTACACCGAGGGTTTCTTCATGAATCCCGCCGACTACGCCCTGCGCGCCACCGGCTACGCGAAAAAGACGCTCCTCGCCGGCTTCACCACCGTGCGCGACGCCGGCTCCGCCCACGGTCTGAATCTCTCCTTCCGCAAAGCCGCCGCGGCCGGCTGGATCGAGTGCCCGCGCATCTACGCCGCCGGCGGCGTCGCCACGACCGGCGGTCACGGCGACGGCACCAACGGCTACAACGACCAACTCCAGCAAGCCCTTGCACCCACCCAAACCAACATCGGCAACGGCCCCGACGAACTCCGTCGCATCGTCCGCCAGCGCTACAAAGACGGCGCCGACGTCATCAAGATCGCCGCGACCGGCGGCGTCCTCTCCCTCGCGAAGAGCGGCGACGCCCCCCTCTTCACCGTGGAAGAACTCAAGGCAGTCGTGGATACCGCGCGGGATTACGGCCTCAAGGTGATGGCGCACGCCCACGGCAATGAGGGCATGAAGCGCGCCGTGCTCGCCGGCGTCGCCTCGATCGAACACGGCACCTATATGAGCGACGAAGTGATCGCCCTCATGAAAGAACGGGGCACCTACTACGTGCCCACCATCAGCGCCGGAAGATTCGTCGCCGAGAAAGCCAAGATCGACGGCTACTTCCCGGCCGTCGTGCGCCCGAAGGCCGCCACCATCGGTCCGCTCATCCAAGCCACTTTCCAACGCGCCTACGCCGCCGGCGTGAAAATCGCGTTCGGCACCGACCAGGGCGTCGCCCCGCACGGCGACAACGCCCTCGAATTTGTTTTCATGGTCGACGCCGGCATGCCTCCGCTCGCCGCAATCAAAGCGGCCACCATCGAAGCCGCCAAACTCCTCGGCGCCGAAAAAGATCTCGGCACGATCGAACCCGGCAAATTCGCCGACCTCGTCGCCGTTCCCGGCGATCTTCTCGCCGACATCAAACGCGTCTCGCAGGTCACCTTCGTCATGAAGGCCGGAGTCGTCTACAAACAGTAAGACCGGGCGCGCGACCGCGGACCCGGAGCGCCGCGCGGACCCGCCAGGGCATTGCCTCGCCCCGCGCCGCCCCTTCCCTTCGGCGTCGGCTCTTTCCGCGCATTCAGCGCGTGTCGGCCCTGCTGCTCACGGGCGTCCTGCCGGTGCGCACCTTTAAACCGCGCGAGTATCAGGGCAGCCCCGTGGTCCTCTGCGCCCTCGAGCACCCGGCCACCGGCGAATTCCTCCTGCTGGCCGGCACCACGCTGCACGAGTTCGACGGCGCGCCATGGACCGCCGGGCCCACTGACATCCCGGCCGTGCGCTGCCTCGCGATCGACGGCGCGGGCCGCATCTGGAGGGGCGGCGGCGACCAACTCGGCTTCGCGGAGCGCGCCGCCACCGGCCAGGGGCGCTGCCCATCCCGCTCCGACCGCCTGCGCGAACCGCCCCGCCGCCCCGCCGTCACAAGCGTTGGTCGAAGTCTACGAAGTCCCGAAAACCGCCCTCGCGCTCCGCGTGGCACGGGCTTTCCCGCCCGTGCCCCCCCTTTCGCCCCCGCGCCCTCAACCGGTGCGCGGACCGGAGACTAAAATAAAGCCGCCCCGCCCTTGCCGGCGGGGCGGCTTTATTTTTCGCCCGCTCCCTCCGGCGTGCGCTGAGTTCCTTTCGTGCCTTTCATGGGTTTCGTGTTCCACTTCGCCTGCCCCGTTGCCCCACCCCATGCCCCCCACCTACCGCCTCGCCACTCTCGCCGACATCCCCGCGCTCGAAGCGCTCATTCCGCTCTCCGCCCGCACCCTCCAACTCGGCTACTACACCCCCGCGCAAATCGAAGCCGCCCTCGGCACCGTCTTCGGCGTCGACACCCAGCTCATCCGCGACGGCACCTACTTCGTCGCCGTCGCCACCGACCCGGCGACGGCCGCCGAACGCCTCGTCGGCTGCGGCGGCTGGAGCCAACGCAAAACCCTCTACGGCGGTGACCGCGGCAAAACCGGCCCCGACCCGCTCCGCGATCCCGCCACCGAGCCCGCGATGATCCGCGCCTTCTTCGTTCACCCCGACTTCGCCCGCCGCGGCATCGGCCGCCACCTCATGGCACGCTCCGAAGCCGGCGCCCGCGCCGCCGGCTTTCGCTCCATCGAAATCGTCGCCACCCTTCCCGGCGAACCTCTCTACGCCACCTTCGGCTACGCCGCCGTCGAACGCTTCGCCCTCACCCTCCCCGACGGCACGCCCCTTCCCGTCGTGCGCCTGCGCAAACTCCCCCGGCCCTGATCGCCCCGGTCCCGTCGGCTCCCTCGCTCCCTCCGGCGTCGCCGCACCGACGACGGCGCGGCTCCTCCTCCACCGCGGGTCCCCCACCGGCCCGCGGTTTCTTGCGCCGCCATTCCGGAAATCTTCCGCCCGAAACAGGCGCGCGCCCCAACTCCGCCCCCGCCGTTGACGCCTCACGCGCGCCCCGCTTTTCTCCCGCCATGTTCACCATCATCGGCGGCGACGGCAAAGAATATGGTCCCTCTCCCGCCAACCAGATCCGCGAATGGCTCGCCGCCGGTCGCGCCAACCTCGATACGAAGGCCAAGGCCCTCGGCTCCGAGGAATGGCGCCGGCTCGGCGACTACGTGGAATTCGGCGCACGCGAAACCCTCCCCCCGACCCTCCCCGGCACCGCGGCCGACGACGCCCCCACCGAAGCGATCCCGGAACCCGTCGCCGCCGACGCCGTTCTCGCCGGCCGCGGCGAACGCCTCCTCGCCCAAATCCTCGACAACGTTATCGGCGCCGCCTTCGCCCTGCCCGGACTCATCATGATCGCGCTCGCCGCGACCCGCGCCGGACTCAGCTTGGGTGGCAATTTCGAAAAACTCGCCGCCGCCGCGGGCTTCGGCGCCGGCCTCATGGTCGTGGCCGTCGCGCTGCTCGCCCTCTTCGGCGTGCAGCTGTGGATGCTCGTCACCCGGGGCCAGACCATCGGCAAACGCGTCCTCGGCGTCCGCATCGTGAGCTTCGACGACGAATCGAACCCCGGCTTCGTGAAAGTTTTCCTGCTCCGCGCCGTCGTCCCGGCGTTCATCGGCGCCGTCCCCTATATCGGCCTGGTCTTCACGCTCGCCGACTACTGCCTCATTTTCCGCGACGACCGCCGCTGCCTCCACGACCACATCGCCGGCACCAAGGTGATCAAAGCGTAACGGCCCTCCGGCGCAGGGCCGGTCTCCGCCCGGCCCGCTTCAACCGCTCGCGCGGCCGTTTTTCATCCCCGTTCGCGTCGACCACAGCTGCCCCGGTCCCACCACGAACACGATCGCGCTCGCCCGCAGAAACAGAAACGGGTCCGCCTCGGTAAACGGGTCCGGCTCGGAAACCATTTTTCCCGCTTCTCCGCGGTGCGCCGTCGCATCGGCCACGCCCATCGTGGCCATCAACGGCACGCTCACGCGCCGCGACCCGAGCCCCGCCATCAGCAGCAGCCCGCCGACACACTCTGCCGATCCGGCCATGAGCGCGTTCAGCTTCGGCAGCGGCAGATTCAGCTCCGTGAAAAACGCCGTCGTCTTCTCCAAGTTCAGCAACTTGCCCTTGCCCGTTTGGAAAAAGCCCAAGCCCCAGTAGAGGCGGATCACGAGGAGCAGCACCGGCTGGACCCATACCCCTGTGTGGCGACCCAGACGTCCAGCGACGTCCGCCGTCGGCCGCGCGTTGGGGAAAACTCAGCTTTCCTTCTTCTCGTCCTTCTTGGCACTCGTGGATCGTGCGTGCGAGCACGTCCGCGCCCGCCCCGGCCCGGCCCGGCCGCCGCGGCGTTGCGCTTTCCCCCGGACGCCCGCCGCCCGACCCGGCTCACACCACCCGGTCCACCATCGCCCCGCCGCGTTCGAAGGCCGCGAGATTCGCCAGAAAATGTTTCACGATCGCCTCGTCCTGATCGCTCCGCCCGCCCGCCGTGTGCGGCGTGATCCAGCAATTCGGCGCGGTCCAGAGCGGGTCGCCCACCGGCAGCGGCTCCACCTCGAACACGTCGAGATAAGCCCCGGCCAGCCGGCCCGACCGCAGCGCTTCGAGGAGCGCACTTTGATCCACCGTCGTGCCGCGCCCCACATTGTAGAAGCGCGCCCCGGGCTTGATGCAGCCCAGCCGCCGGGCGTTGACGTAGTTCAGCGTGCTCGCGTTGTCGGGCAAAATGTTCACGACGTGGTCCGCCTGCTCCAGCGCCGCGCTGATCCCTTCCTCCGGAATGATGCGCACCCCGCGCTCGCTGCGCGTCTGCCGCCGCACCGCGATCAGCGTCATCCCGAAGGGCGCGAGCAGCTCCGCCAGCCGCCGCCCGATCGCCCCGAAGCCCAGCATCACCACCGTCTGCCCTGTCAGCAGCCGCGAGTCGTAGCGCCGCTGCGCATAGTGCCACGACTGGTCGGTCATCTGGTCCTTGTGCGAGGGCAACAACTGCCGGCCCAGCGCCAGCATCATCGCCAGCACGTGCTGCGCGCACGGGTCCGCAAACACCTGCGAAACATTCGAGAAAATCGCTCCGCGCGCCCGAAACGTCTCCTGAAACTCCGGCGTGTCATACCGCGTGTAGCCCGCCGTCGTCACCTCGACCCACCGCAGCTTCGGCAACCCCAGACATTGCGCCGGGTCCGGCTGCCCAAACGCGATGTCCGCCGCGGCCAGGGCCGGATCGGCCTGACCGGCCACCAGCACGGACGCGGACGCGTTCGCGGAAAAAACCAGCTGGTGCGCACGCGTGCCCTCGACGAGGCGTTGCGTGTCGGCAGCGGAAAACTTGGCATTGCACCAGATCGTGAGGCTCATGGATTTTCGGAGGGAGTTGGACGCGGCGACGCGCACAACGCGCGGAAAGACCGTCCGCCGCAAAGCAAAAATCCGCACCCGGCCCGGGGACTTGCCATCGGCCCGCCGCGCGGGCACAACGCTTCCCGAGCCTCGCTCGCCGGCATGATCCAATTTCTCCTTCTGCTCCTGGCGCTGGTCCTCGTGGTCCTGCCGATCTGGGTGATCGTGAAGATCATCGCGCTGCAGAACCAAAACGACCGCCTCGCCCAGCTGCTCCGCGAAGTCGAAACCGAGCTCCGCGACCTGCGCCAGCAGGTGCGGTCGATCCCGGGGCGCGACGCCCGCCCCGCCCAGCCTCTCGCCGCCGCCGCGCCCGCTGTCCTCGCGGCGCCCGGGCCCGCACCCATTCCCGTTCCTCCTCCGGCCGCTCCCCCGCCTCCGGCCGAAACCTTCGCCCCGCCCCTCGTCTCCGCTCCGCCACCCCTCACGCCGCCCCCGCTGCCGCCGCCGCCGGTCCTCGCCCCCCCGCCCGCGCTCACCTCGCCGTTCGTCCCGCCTCTGCCGCGCCCGGCCGCGCGCCCGGCCCCGGCCGAGCCCATCGACTGGGAACAGTTCATGGGCGCGAAACTCTTCGCGTGGCTCGGCGGTCTCGCCGCGCTGCTCGCCGTCGGCTTCTTCGTCAAATACTCCTTCGAACACGACCTCATCCCCGCGGAGGTCCGCGTCGCCCTCGGTTTCCTCCTCGCGATCGGCCTCGTCCTCGGCGGACTCGCCATCGACCGCACCCGCTACGCCGTCACCGCGCAGACGCTGATCGCGACCGGCGTCGTCAGCCTCTACACCGTCACCTTCGCGTGCCGCGCGGTTTACCACTTCGCCTTTTTCGACGCCATTCCGACGTTCCTGCTGATGGTGCTCATCACCGGCACGGCCTTCTTGCTCGCCGTGCGGCTCGCCGCCCAGGTCATCGCGATCCTCGGCATCCTCGGCGGTTTCCTCACGCCCGTCCTGATTAACACCGGGCAGGACAATCCCCTCGGCCTCTTCGGCTACATCGCGCTTCTCGATGTCGGCTTGGTCGCCGTCGCCCTGCATCGCCGCTGGCTCTATCTCGTCCCGCTCGGCGCCGCCGGCACGGTCCTGATGCAGATCGGTTGGGCGGGAAAATTCTTCAGCGACGCGAACGCGGTCCCCGCCGTCGTCGTCTGCCTCGTGTTCGCCGGCCTCTTCCTCGGCACGTGCCTCGTCGCGCGCCGCCGCGGGCAAAGCGCACCCGAGCTCACCGGGTCGGCCATCGCCCTCGCCGGCGTCTGCTACGGCTTCGGCCTGCTCTTCATCAACCATCCCGCCGTGGGCGCGCGGGTGGGCCTCCTGTTTTCCTTCGTGCTGCTCGCGAACCTCTGCCTGCTCACCCTCGCGTGGTTCGAGGGTTTGGCCTGGCTCGTCGCCCTCGCCGCCGCCGGCACCGCCCTGCTCCTCGCCCACTGGGCCGGCGCCCTCTTCACCCCCGCGCTGGCGACGACGACCATGGGCGTTTGCCTCGGCTTCTGCGGCTTCTTCCTCGCGACGTATTTCGCGGCGCGCCGGCTCGGCCGCTCCGCCCGCGAAATCACCGGTTCGGCCATCGCGCTGCCCTTCGTGGCCTTCGGCTTCGCGCTGTTCTTCATCGGCCACTCCGCCGTCGCCGCGCGCCCGGGCCTGCTGTTCACCTTCGTCCTCTTGGCCGACGCCTGCCTGCTCGCGATCGCCTGGTTCGACGAGGAATACCCGAAACTCCATCTCGTCGCCGGCCTCTCCGTGTTTCTGCTGCTGGCCGCGTGGACGGGCGGCCGGCTCACCGCGGAACTCTTGCCCTGGGCCCTCGCATTTTACCTCGCGCACGCCGCGCTGCACACCGCGTTTCCCCTGCTGCTCGAACGCCGCCTGCCCGCCGCCGCGCCCTCGTGGTGGAGCCAGCTCTTCCCACCGCTGGCGCTGCTGCTCCTGCTGCTCCCGCTCTTCAAACTCGACGCGCTCTCGCTCCTCTTCTGGCCGTGTGTGCTGCTCGTCGATCTCCTCGCCATCGGACTCGCCCTGCTCACCGCGTCGATCGCCGCCGTCGGCCTCGTCCTCCTGCTCACGCTCATCGCGGCGGGCGTCTGGATTTTCCAAGTGCCCGCGACCGTCGCCGCCGCGCCCTCGCTGCTCCTCGTGATCGGCGGCTTCTCGGTCCTGTTTTTCGCCGCCGGGATCTTTCTCGCCCGCCAACTCGGCGCCCGCCTCGCGGCCCCCGGCGGCGCGCCCTCCCTCCCCGCGTTCTTCGGCGACACCCGCGCGCAGATCCCCGCCCTCTCCGCCCTGTTGCCCTTCGTGCTCCTCATCATGATGACGGCGCGGCTCCCGCTCGCGAATCCCTCGCCCGTCTTCGGTCTCGCGCTGCTGCTCGTCGTGCTGGTGCTCGGGCTCGCCGCGATCGTCACGATCGAATGGCTGCCCGCCTGCGCGCTCCTCGGCGTGGCCGGGCTCGAATACGCGTGGCGCTCCCGTCACCTCTCCGCCGTCGACGCCACCGTCCCCCTCGCGTGGTATCTCACGTTCTACGCGATCTTCACGGTCTACCCGTTTGTTTTCCGCCGCCGTTTCGCCGGCCTCACGGGCCCGTGGGCCGTCGCCGCCCTCGCCGGTCTCGCGCAATTCCCCCTCGTGCACCGGCTCGTGCTCGCGAGTTGGCCCGAGACCTTCAAGCCCATCCTCGGCCTTCTTCCCGCGCTCTTCGCCGTCGCCCCGTTGCTGAGTCTCATCGTCATTTTGCGCCGGCCGCCGGCCGACGAACGCACCCGGCTCAACCAGCTCGCGTGGTTCGGCGGCGTGGCGCTGCTGTTCATCACGCTCATCTTCCCCATCCAATTCGACCGCCAGTGGCTCACCCTCGGCTGGGCGCTCGAGGGCGCCGCGCTGCTCTGGCTGTATCACCGCGTCCCCCACGCCGGACTGCGCGCCGTCGGCACCCTCCTGCTCTGCACCGCCTTTGCCCGCCTCGCCCTCAACCCGTCGGTCCTGTCCTATCACGCCCGCAGCGACACCCCGCTCCTCAATTGGTTTCTCTACAGCTACGGCACGGTCACCGTCTGCCTTTTCCTCGGCGCCCGCCTGCTCGCCCCGCCCCGCGACCGCGTGCTGGGCATCAACGCCCCGCCGCTCCTCGCCACCCTCGGCACCCTCCTCGCCTTTCTCCTCCTCAACCTCGAGATCGCCGACTTCTTCAGCGCGCCCGGCGAACGCGTGCTCACGTTCCAGTTCTCCGGCAACTTCGCGCGCGACATGACCTACACCATCGCCTGGGCCCTCTTCGCCCTCGGCCTGCTCCTGCTCAGCATCTGGCAACACACCCGCGCCGGCCGCTACGCCGCCCTCGCCCTCCTCAGCGTCGCGCTCCTCAAACTTTTCTTCCACGATCTCGCCCGCCTCGACGCCCTCTACCGCGTCGGCGCCCTCCTCGCCGTCGCCGTGGTCGCGATCGTCGCCTCGTTCGCCTACCAACGCTTCTTGCCCGGCCATGAGCAATCGCCTCCGCCTCCCGCTCCGTAACGCCGCCGTCGCCGCGGCCCTCGGTTTTCTCGCCGCCCTCCCCCCGGCCCGCGCCCTCGAGCCCGCCGACTGGAAGCACCGGCAGCCGCTCCCGGTCGACCGCGCCGGCGTCCACCGACTTGCCCTCCCGCCCTCGACGCTCGGCCTCGCCCGCCCCGGCCTCGAGGATCTCCGCCTGCTCGATCCCGCGGGCCGCGAGGTCCCGTTCGCCTTCACCCCGCCCGCCCCCGCCGTGCCGGTCACGACGCGCCCGCCCGCCGCGTTTCGCGCGAACCTCACCGACTCCGCCACACAACTCCTCCTCGAGACCGGCACGCCCGCGCCGCTCGAATTTCTCACACTCACCTCGCCCGCGCCGAATTTCCTCAAAGCCGTGCGCCTGGAGATTTCCCCCGACGGCGAACACTGGGAAACCCTCGTCGACCGCGCCGCGCTCTTCCGCCAATTCGGCGCCGAGCAACTCCGCTTCGAACTCAAGCGCCGCACCGCCTCGCACCTGCGCGTGACCATCGACGACTCCCGCACCCGCCCTGTGGCCTTCACCGGCGCGACGCTCCAACTCGCCGGCGCCGCCTCGCCCGACGTCACGCTGCCAATTCCCGTGCGCATCCTGCGCCGCGAAGAATTCGCCGGCGAGTCCGTGCTCACCCTCGACCTCGGCGGCGCCCACGTCCCGCTCGCCACCCTCGAGTTCGCCACCGCCGAACCGCTCTTCGCGCGCACGCTCACCTTCGCCGTCAGCGAACTCCGCGAGGACACCGCCGTCGAACGCACGCTCGGCTCCGGCCCCATCTGGCGCGTCGCCGCCGAGGGCCTGCCCCCCGCCGCGCGGCTCGACGTGCCGGTTTACTTCACCGCACCAACGCGCGAACTCCTCGTGCACGTCGCCAACGGCGACAGCCCGCCCCTCGCGATCGACGCCGTCACCGCCCGCCAACGCCCCCGCTGGCTGGTCTTCCACGCGTCCTCGCCCGGCACCTACACCTTCCTCGCCGGTCACCCGCAGATCGCCGCGCCCCGCTACGATCTCGCGACCCTGACCGACGCCTTGCGCAACGCCGCGCCCTCCGCTCTCGCGCCCGGCGCCCCCGAACCCAACCCCGCCTACCGCGCGCCCGAAACCCTCGCCGATACCCCGCTGCGCGGCGCCGCCCTCGACGTTTCCCCGTGGCTGTATCGCAAAACCATCCTTCTTGCCGCCCCCGGCGTGCAACAACTCGAACTCGATCTCGACGTCCTCGCCCACGCCCAACCCGGCCTCGCCGACCTGCGCCTCATGCGCGACGGCGCCCAGCTGCCCTACCTGCTCGAACGCCCCACGCTCACCCGCTGGACCGCCCTCACCGTGGTCCCGGCGCACGATCCGAAGCGCCCGCGCGTCAGCCGCTGGGAAATCACCCTGCCCCGCGCCGGCCTGCCCCTCACGCGCCTGACCCTCACCTCCTCCACCCCTCTCTTTCAACGCCACCTGCGTTTTTCCGAAAAAACCGCCGACGCCCGCGGCGGGACCGTCGAGCGCACCCTCGCCGAAACCGACTGGAGCAAAACCCCCGGCGAAGACCGCGCCCTCACCGTGCTGCTCCCCGCCGCACCCTCCACCGCCACGCTCTTCCTCGAAACCGACAACGGCGACAATCCCCCGCTCGCCCTCGCCTCCGCCCGCGCCGCCTATCCGGTCGTGCGCCTCCTGTTCAAACCCGAGCCCGGCTCCGCGCCCCTCGCGCTCTGCTACGGCAACCGCACCGCCGCCGCCCCGCGCTACGATCTCGCCCTCGTCGCCGGCCGGATCCTCGCCGCCGAAAAATCCGCGGCCGTCCTCGGGACCGAGGAAAAATTCGGCGGGGATCGTTCCTCCGCCGACCTCCTCGGCCGCCTGCGCGGCGGCCCGCTGTTCTGGGGCGCGCTCGCCCTCGTCATTGTCACCCTGCTCGTCGTCGTCGCGAAACTCCTGCCCAAGCCCCCCGCCGCGTAACGGCGCCGCGCCTCATCGCGCCACCGATTCCACCCACACGGCGTGCGGGTCGCCCGCGTTCCCCAACGTCACCGCGCGGGTGTTCACCGTGCGCAGCCGCACCCGGCCGCCATACGAAATGCGCGCGTCGATATTCAGCCCGTGGCGCAGCAAACTGTCGTCCGCGTTGTACTCGATCCGAAAGGCCACCGGACCGGCCGGCGGCGCCTGGATCGTCTGCTCCCCCAACACTTGCGGAATCGGCGGGGCCTTCGGCCGGTCCACCACCGGCAGATCGCGGGCGGCCGCACTCCGGGCCTGCCCGATCGCCGACGCGTCAAACAGGCGCACCACCACCTCGGCGTCCGGCGGCAGCACCAGGTCCCCGCGGAAATTCACCGTGCCGGTGATCACGCGGTTCGTGTCGCCGCCGGCAGTGGTGTTGATCGAGCCACACCCGGCACCCGCGAGCAGTGCGGCACACAGGACAGTCAGGCAAACCAGCGGGATTTTTTTCATGGGGAAACGGATGAGCGATCGGGCGCGCGACGCAACGATTCGGCGCGGGCGTTGAACGCGGTGAGCAACTCCGTGTGCTCGCGGGCCTCGGTGCCGTTGACGTGCACCAGGCCGCGGGCAAACGGCGGTTGCTCGCCCGGCTCGTCCAACCACTGGCGCCAGACATAGCCGGCCACCGCCGGGTGTCGAGCCGCGCGCTCCAACGCCGCCCGCCCCCGCCGCAACATCCATTCGACCGTCGTCCACCGGCGCACCCCGCGCCCCGGCGCCGGCGCCGCCCGAAACTCCGCGTCCGCCCAGCAAAAATCTCCCGCCAACACCGGCCCCGCCGCCGCCGCGCCCGGCGCCGGCAGTTCGCTCCAGTCGACCAACGCCACATCCACCGCCGGGTAAACCCCCTCGGCCCGCACGCTTTCGCCCACCGGCCCACCGAACCGGCACCCCAGCACGAGATGGTTCGGATCCGCCGCCCGGATCGCCGCCGCCGCGCCCGCGAAATACCGCCGCGCAAATTCCCGCGACCACCGCGCCTCGTCACGCAGATAACCCCGCGTGGCGATCCCGTGCTCCGCATGCGTCCAACCGCGCACCACCTCCTTGTTCGTCACCGCCACCCCCCACGACCGCGCCAACGCATCGATCCGCCCGCCGTGCAGCGCCAGGACAAATTCCCACGCCGCGTGATACGCCGCGAAGTTGGGTTCGAGGCTCAGGCAAATTTGCAGCAAGCCCGGCCGCCCCGCGCCCCCCGCCGCCGTCCCCGCCCGCGGCTGCGCCCAACCCGGCCGATCGTCCGCCACCCAGCCGAGCAGCGCCCGGTTCATCGCCTCCGGCGCGCACACCTCGAACGCCCGCAACGCCGCCACCCGCGGCCAGGCCGGATCGAACACATCCGGCAACCGCACGCCCGGCACCGCGATCACCCCGGCCGTCCGGCAAAAATCCACGCTCGCCATAAACGCAAACCCGTCCGCGCGCTCCGCCCCGTCGCCGCCCACCCCCACCGCATTGAAGCCCCAGCGCCGCAACCGCGCCGACGTGTGTTCATCCGGCGCATACGGCCCCGCGCTCGCCGCCCGCCCACCCACCGTCTCGTCGACCGGCGCTGCCGCCGCCCGCACGCCGTGCACCGCCCGGCAAAAAAACGGCCGCCCCCCCGCATCGATCAGCCACCACCGCCCCGCCCCGTCCTGCCCCGCCCGGATAAATCCCTCCGCCCCGCGCAGCGTGCCCGCGCGAAAGCCTCCGGGCAAAGGGGTCGGGATGGCGGCGGCGGCATGCACCATGGCCCGCGCAGCCTGCCAGCCGCGCCGAAAAAGGAAAGCGCACAGTGCGTCCCACCCCGCGTCCTTCCCCCCTCTCGCCCGGCTTTCCCCGCCTTCAACCTCCTCCCCGCCCCGACACCGTCCCGTGCCCCGGCGCCGTCATTCCAGCCACCCAACGGCCTTCAATCAATACCGTCTTCGGGTTCCCCGGCACCCCAAACGCGTTTCCGTGCAGCTGCTCCACCACCAGATCCACCGCCGCCTCACCCACCCGCTCGTTGTTCTGGTCGATCCCGCTGCAGCCCACCGCATCCGGCGTGAGGTGCAGATGCGCGAAGCCCACCCGGCCCGGCCCCCCCGCCCGCCCGCGCGGCAGCATCGGCCCCACCTCCGGCTCTGTCGTCACCACCACCTCCGGCCGCTCCCGTTTCACCCACGCCAGCAACGCCCGCCGCTCGATCTTTTCCGCCAACAGCAGCGGATAACTCAGCTCGCTCCCCGCGGCGTCGTGTTGCGCCAGCAACACCGACGACAGCCAGTTCCGCTCCGTGCGCTGGTCCTCGTGCCGCCGGATCACGAGCCCGATCCGCCGATAGCCCCGCGCCCGCAGCTCCGCGAGCGCCAGCTTGATCGAGTGCGCCTGATGATTCACCGCCCGGTGCAGCCCCGGCCGCGCCAGCGAATACCCCAGCGCCGCCAGCGCATGGTTGCCCCACGCCTGCATCAGCGCCGAGCCCGTCCGCGGAAACGGCGCAAACACCACGCCGCGGATCCCCCGCGCCTCCAGCACCTGCTCGAGCCGCGCCTCGCTCAGCCCGCCCTCCCCGAGCCGGAACACCTGCACGCCGAAGCCGTGCTTCGCCGCGCCGGCGACCACCCCGTCCCGAAACCGCCGCAACGACCCCGTCTGCTGCGGCGGCCCGTCCGCCGGATAGCTCTCCACATACGCGATCGTGTGCGCCTCCGCCCCCCGCGCCTTCTTCCCGCGCAGGTCCGCCATCAACGCCGCGACCAACGGATTCCTCCGGTAACCCAGCTGCTCCGCCGCCCCCAACACCCGCTCCCGCGTCGCCGCCGGGATGCTCGGCGCCCGCCGCAGCGCCAGTGACACCGTCATCACCGATACGCCCGCGGCCGCCGCCACATGCTTCATTGAGGGTTGCGTGCTCCGTTTCACTTTACGATTAAACCAACAACGCCCTCGTCACCCGTGGCGAGCCCCTTCTTCCTCCCCCCCGTCCTGCTCCCTGCCCCTGTCGCCCGCCTCCTGCTCCCCGCCCTGTCGCCTGTTTTCCGACCGCCCACCCTGCCTCCCATGAAACCTCCCCGTCTCCTCCTGCCCGCCCTCGCCGCCCTGCTCGCCGCCGCCCCGCGCCTCTCCGCCCAGGCCGCCCCGGCACCCTCGGCCGCCGCGAACACCGACCAAGCCATCGTCCAACTCAACGTCTTCCAGGTCTCCGCCGAACGCGACGACGAGTATCGCGCCGCCAACACCACCACCGGCACCCGCTACAACACCCCCATCAAAGACCTCCCCATGAACATCGAGGTGCTCACCTCCGCGTTCATGCGCGACATCGGCGCCCTCGATATCCGCGACGCCCTCGAATACGTCTCCGGCATCCAGCTCGACACCACCGCCGGCGGCACCGGCGGCACCAAGGACAACCCCGAAAACACCACCCTCCTCATCCGCGGCATCTCCGCCGGCATGAAAAAGGACGGCTTCGCGCGCTTCGTCCCCATGGACCCCATCACCATGAGCCGCGTCGACATCATCAAGGGCCCCGGCGGCGCCCTCTACGGCCAGAACGGCACCGGCGGCGTCGTCAACGTCTCCAGCGTCCAGGCCGGCAGCCGCCCCGTCGCCCGCCTCGGCGCCACCCTCGGCTCCTACGGTTTCCGCCGCACCGAACTCCTCGTCTCCGGCCCCGTGATCCCCGGCCTCCTCGGCTTCGCCCTCCCGCTCTCCTACTCGGAGAACAAGAGCAACGCCATGTTCTACCAGACGGAAACCTTCGTCATGAACCCGACGGCCACCCTCAAGCTCGGCCCCAAGACCCAGATCCTCGCCTCCATCGAGTCCCGCTTCAACACCCGCGACAACATCCGCAACTTCTTCCTCACCGACAACACCCTCTCCCCCGCCGGCACCCCCTACGGCACCCTCATCGACGGCCGCCCCGGCACCGCCCGCGTCCTCACCACCCCCAACCAACGCGACTTCCGCTTCGAGGGCCCCGACACCTTCCGCAAGGAGCGCACCTTCGTCGCCACCTACCGCGTCGACCACCGCTTCACCGACAACCTCCAATGGTGGGGCGGCTTCTCCTCCGAGGACATCAACGTCCGCAGCCGCAGCTTCGGCCTCGCTCTCCGCAACGCCAACGACGCCTCCATCCCCCTCCGCCTCCGCACCGACCCGCGGTTCCTCGCCCTGCTCCGCCCCTCGTCCGGCACCAATCAGCCGCAGGTCCTCGACATCCGCCCCGACAACATCACGAACTCCGCCCGCACCGTCCGCCCGACTTGGAAAACCGAACTCTACTTCGCCTTCGCCACCGGTCCCGTGAAGCACCGCGCGATCACCGGCCTCAGCTACGGCCCCCTGCGCTCCGGCAACAACGCCCCGAATCAAAATTTCTACTACGGCAACACCGGCAACGCCGCCGACCCCGCCACCCGCGCCTGGGAAGCCCTCCCGAACGACGTCAGCCTCACCCGCTTTCGCGACCCGCGCGATTTCACCTCCGTCAAACGCTGGGACCACGCCGCCCTCAACCAATACCCGCAAGGGCCCGAGACCTCCCTCACCGCCAAGTCCTCCTACCTCACCTCGCTCTTCTGGGACCGCAACCTCTACGCCAATCTTCAGAGCAGCTTCTTCTCCGATAAATTCCAGACCATCGTCGGCCTCTTCGACTCCCGCAACGACCGCGGCGGCAATGTCTACGACACCGCCGGCAATTTCCTCTGGAACGGCGCCGCCCCGGCCGGCAGCGGCTCCACCCTCAACGGCGTCCGCCGCCCCAAGCCCGTGCGCAACACCGCCCCCAGCGCCACCGCCATCTGGCTCCCCGTCGACTGGGTCCGCCTCTACGCCAACACCATGAGCGCCGTCGACCCCGGCCCCGCCTACTCCGCCTACGACGGCAACGGCAACCCCCTCGACGGCGCCACCATCAAGAACGCCGAGGCCGGTATCCGCCTCGACCTCTTCAAGAGCAAACTCCTCCTCAACCTCGCCGGCTTCGCCATGAGCGACAAGGACCGCCCCGTGAATTTCGGCGCCGCGATCCAAAATCTCCTCGTCTCCCCCACCGGCACGAACAACGGCTCCGGCTTCGGCGCCTTCGTCAAAACCTCCACCGACTCGAAGGGCTTCGACCTCAAGGTCGACTACATCCCCCTGCGCAATCTGCGCTTCAACGTCGGCGTCTCGAAAAATGACGTCCAAATCAAGGAAATCGCCGCCTTCGCCACGCCCGCCAATCCCGATCCGATCCGCCTCCTTGCGCAGCAAAACTTCGTCAACGCCGGCGGCAGCTCCAGCCGCTACCTCGGCAAACCCTCCACCGACATCTCCAAATACACCGGCACCGCCTTCGTCCGTTACGAGTTCACCCAGACCTTTCTCAAGAACACGTGGGTGATGTTCGCCACGAAATACCTCGGCCAACGCGAAGCCGAACTCATCTCCGTCGCGACCGCCACCGGCGCCATCACCATCGACCGCCGCCTCGTCCCGTCGCATTACCTCTACGACCTGAACCTGGGCTACCGCTACAAACTCGGCCGCTACAACACCTCGGTCCAGCTGAACCTCGCCAACCTCGCCGACGACGACAAATTCTACGGCGCCGTCTGGCAGACCGGCCGCACCTACCGCCTCAGCGCCAACCTGAACTTCTAAAGCGGGGCGGCCTTCCGTCCGCCCACTTTTCATTTTTCAGCTTTGCCCACCCAGCCCGGTCACCCCGACCGGGCTTTTTGGCGTCCTCGCGGCTCCGCCCCGCGCCTTGCCCCCCCCCGCCGCCGCCTCACCCTGCCCGCACCCCCATGCGCCCCGCCTCCTTCGCCCTCGCCGCGCTCGCCCTCCTCACCCTTCGCTCCACCGCCGCGCCCGCTCCGTCCGAAGCCGCGTTCGCCACCGCCACCGCCAACGGCGCGCTCGTCCAGGAAGGCCTCAACCGCTGCAACCGTTACCTCCACGCCTGGCTCGCCACCGCCGAACCCACCACCGGCCTCATCCCGCGCAACCTCACCGACAGCCCGTATTGGAACGGCAAGGACTCCGCCGCCGACAACTACCCGTTCATGGTCCTCAGCGCCGATTTCACCGAGCGCCCGCTCCTCGCCGCCAAACTCCGCCCCATGCTCGACGCCGAGCGGAAACTCACCGTCCGCCCCGGCTGGCTCCGCCTCACCGACGATTACGCCCTGCGCCCCACCCCCGGCCTCCGCCAACCCACGCCTGACGCCGCGCGCATTTTCTTCAACTCGGCCGAGTACGTGAAGGACGGCCTCCTCGCCCTCACCGAATGGCTCGGCCCCAGCCCGTGGAGCGAACGCCTGTTCGAGCTCGTCGACGACTCCTTCGCCCTCGCCGCCGTCGACTCTCCTTTCGGCCAAATCCCGCTCGCCGGCTCCGACAAAGCCGTCGGCGTCGAGGTCAGCGGCGACTACCTCCAAGCCCTCGCCCGCATCTACTGGATGAGCGGCCGCGACGAAAAATACCTCCGCTGGGGCATGCGCCTCGCCGACAACTTTCTGCTCCCCGCCGGCAAGAATCACCCGACCCGCGATTTCGCCACCCTCCGCCTCCGCGACCACGGCTGCGAGATCGTCAGCGGCCTCTGCGAGTTCTACGCCACGCTCCACTACGCCGGCCAACTCCCCGGCGGTCGCGAGTGGGCCGAGAAAAAAGCCGCCTACCAGCCGCACGTTCACGAAATGCTCGACCGCATCCTCGCCGTCGCCCGCAACCCCGACGGTCTCCTCTACAACGACGTCAACCCCCGCACCGGCGCCATCGTCGACGCCAAACTCTCCGACTCCTGGGGCTACGTCTTCGACGCCTACTACACCGTCTTCCTCGTCGACGGCACCGCCGCTTACCGCGACGCGCTCATCGCCCCGCTCGCCGCCCTCGACCAAAATTACCGCGGCTACAACTGGGAGCCGCGCCCCGACCGCGTCAAATTTCCCTCCGGCAGCCAAGACGGCTACGCCGACGCCATCGAGAGCGCCCTCAACCTCTACAACCGCTTCACCACCGAGCCGCGCGTCGCCTCCGTCACCGCGTGGATGGACTCCGAGATCAAGACCCTCTGGTCCAGCCAACGCCCCGACGGCCTCATCGAGGGCTGGCACGGCGACGGCAATTTCGCGCGCACCACCATCATGTATTGCCTCTGGAAAACGCAGGGCGTCACCGCGCAACCCTGGCGCGCCGACCTCCGCCTCGGCGCCGCGCGCGACGCCGCCGGCACGCTCCATGTCGTCCTCTCCGCGGAGAAACCTTGGACCGGCCACCTGATCTTCGACCGCCCCCGCCACGCCGAAAACCTCCGCCTCCCCGTCGACTGGCCCCGCATCAACCAATTCCCCGAGTGGTTCACCGTGCAGGCGAAGAAAACCTACTCCGTCCAATCGCCGTCCGTCTCCGCCTCAATCACCGGCGCGCAACTCGCCGCCGGCCTCGAAATTTCCGTGAGCCCCGCCACCCCTCGCCGCCTCACCGTCACCCCGTAGCCGCCGCCCCGGCTGCGCCAGCCCGCCGTTCCGTCTCCCCCCACTCGGGCGGGGCCGCATCTCCGTTTCTTGCCGCGCTCTGTTTCCCCGGGGTGGGCCGCGCGCTCCGCCGCGCGGCTCAACGGGTCCCGCCACGACCTGCGATCCGCCGCCCGCGGAGCGGCCGGCCCACCTCGGGCGGGGTTTGCAGGAAACGGAGATCCTCCCCCACCCGGGGGATCTGCGCAACCTCGCTTGCCTCGCTTCGTCTGCCTCCTACCTTCCGCCCTCCCCCCATGCGTCGTTCCCTCCCCCTCACCCTTCGTGCCGCCGCCTTCGCGACGGCCCTCGCCCTCACCGCCTCGCTGCCTCTCCGCGCCGCCGAAGCCGCCGCTGAGAACGACGACGCTCCCGCCGACGCCAAACGCACCTCCGGCCAGATCCTCAAAATGGGCTCGCGCGCCGCCGCCGCCGAGATCGCCCCCGCGTCCAACGAGGGCGAGCAGGCCCTCCGGCGCATGAAGCTCCCCCCCGGCCTCGTCGCCACCCTCTGGGCCGCCGAACCCATGCTCGCCAATCCCGTCGCCTTCAACTTCGACGAAAAGGGCCGCATCTTCGTCGCCGAAACCTACCGCTACCGCTCCAGCGTCCTCGATATCCGCGACTACATGTGGACCCTCGAAGCCGAACTCGCCAACCGCACCCTCGAGGACCAAAGCGCCGCCATCGCCCGCCACTTCGGCCCCGCGGGCGTCAAGGAACTCTCCATCGAGTCCGAGCGCGTCCGCCTCCTCGAGGACACCGACCGCACCGGCGTCGCCACCAAATCCACCCTCTACGCCGAGGGCTTCAACTCCCCGCTCGACGGCATCGCCTCCGGCGTCCTCGCCCGCCGCGGCGCCGTCTACTTCGCCAGCATTCCCAGCGTCTGGAAATTCACCGGCGCCCAAAAAGCCGAAACCCGCACCGAAATCAGCCGCGGCTACGGCGTCCGCTTCAACTTCACCGGCCACGATCTCCACGGCCTCATCTTCGGCCCCGACGGCAAACTCTACTTCTCCAACGGCGACCGCGGCGCCCACGCCAAGGGCCCCGACGGCTCCCTCGCCGACACCCCCGACGAGGGCGCCGTGTATCGCTGCAACCCCGACGGCACCCAGCTCGAGGTCTTCGCCCGCGGCCTCCGCAACCCCCAGTCCCTCGCGTTCACCGAAAACGGCGACCTCCTCACCGGCGACAACGATTGCGACAAGGGCGACGAAGAACGCCTCGTCCACGTCGTCGAGGGCGGCGACAGCGGCTGGCGCGTCGGCTACCAACACCCGTTCATCGACAAAGACAGCCCCTGGCTCGCCGACAAACTCTGGCAGCCCCGCACCAAGGACACCGCCGCCTATCTCCTCTCGCCCATCTGCAACATCGAGGACGGCCCCTCCGGCCTCGCCTACTATCCCGGCACCGGCCTCAACGACCGCTACCGCGGCTCCCTCTTCATCACCCACTTCAAAGGCAGCGTCGCGAAGAGCGGCATCTATACCTACAACGTAAAGCCCAAGGGCGCCGGCTACGCCATCGCCGACTCCAAACCCTTCCTCCAGTCCGCCCTCCCCACCGACGTAAAGTTCGGCCCCGACGGCCGCCTCTACACCTCCGACTGGGCCGACGGTTGGCCGAAATCCAAACGCGGCCGCATCTACGCCATCAGCGATCCCCAGCACGCCAAAGACGCCCTCGTCCTCGAAACCCAAAAACTCATCGCGCAGGACTGGACCAAAGCCTCCGTCGCCGAACTCACCGCGCTCCTCTCCCACGCCGACCAGCGCGTCCGCCAGGAAGCCCAGTTCACCTTCGCCGAACGCGGCGCCGCCAGCCTCGCCCCCCTCGCCGCCGTCGCCACCTCGGCCACAGCCCAGCCCTACGCCGGCCTCCACGCCATCTGGGCCCTCGGCCAGCTCGCCCCGCAAAACCCCGCCGCCCTCGACCCGCTCCGCAAACTTGCTCGCGACCCCTCCGCCGCCGCCGAAATCCGCGCCCAGGCCATCAAAGTCCTCGGCGACGCCCGCGACACCTCCTCCGCCGACGCCCTCGTCGCCGCGCTCACCGATCCCGCGCCCCGCGTGAAATTCTTCGCCGCGCAATCCCTCGGCAAACTCCAGCACGCCGCCGCCGCCCCCGAACTCATCGCCGCCCTCCGCGCCAACAATGACCAGGACGAATACCTCCGCCACGCCCTCGTGCTCGGCCTCGTCGGCGGCCACAACGTCACCGCCCTCACCGCCGCGATGGCCTCCGATTCGCGCGCCGTCCGCCTCGGCCTCGTCCTCGCCTTCCGCCGTCTCCAGAATCCCATTATCGCCAAATTCCTCAACGACGCCGATCCCTTCATCGTCCGCGAAGCCGCCCTCGCCATCAACGACACCCCCATCGTCGCCGCCTACCCGGCCCTCGCCGCCCTCATCGCCCGGCCCCTTGCCGACGAAGCCGTCCTCTTCCGCGTCCTCAACGCCCACTTCCGCCTCGGCCAGCCCGCCAACGCCGCCGCCCTCGCCGCCTACGCCGCGAACGCCGCCGCCCCCGCGAAACTCCGCGCCGAAGCCGTCGCCCAACTCGCCCTCTGGCCCTCCCCGCCCGCCCGCGACCGCATCGTCGGCCTCTTCCGCCCGCTCGCCGAAAAAACCCGCGACGCCGCCGTCGCCACCCAGGCCCTCCTCCCCATTTTCCCCGGCCTCCTCGAACCCACGTCCCCCGCCACCCTCCAGGCCGCCGTCCTGAAAGCCGTCGAGTCCCTCGAAATCAAGAGCGCCGCCGATACCCTGTTCGCCGTCCTGCAGGACGCCAACCAACCGTCCGCCAACCGCGCCGCCGCCCTCCGCGCCCTCGACAAACTCAAAGACCCGCGCCTTCCCGAGGCCGTGAAACTCGCCAGCGACCTCAAGTCTCCCCTGATGCGGCAGGCCACGCTGCCAATCACCGCCCGCCTCTCGCCCGAGGCCGCCGCACCCGTCCTCGCCAACCTCATCGCCCATGGCACCCCCGCCGAGCAGAAGACCGCCTACCGCGCCCTCGGCACCCTGCAGCACCCCTCGGCCGCGACCCTTCTCACCGCGCAACTCGCCGCGCTCGCCACCGACCAAGCCCCGCCCGCCGCCGTCCAGCTCGACCTCCTCAACGCCGCCGCCCTCCGCAACGAACCCGCGGTGAAAAAACTCCTCGCCGACCGCGAAGCCGCCCTCGCCCAAAATCCCGATCCCCTCGCTCCGTTCCAGGTCACGCTCCGCGGCGGCGACAGAGCCCGCGGCGAACGCATCTTCAATCACCAGCCCGTCATGGCCTGCGTCCGCTGCCACAAGGTCGGCACCGAGAGCGGCGGCGAAGCCGGCCCGAACCTGGCCGACATGGGCCTCAAATACGACCGCGCCTACCTCCTCGAATCGATCATCAAGCCCAATGCGAAAGTGGCCCCCGGTTACGACACCCTCGTCCTCACCCTCAAGTCCGGCGGAGCCGCCGCCGGCATCGTCGCCAGCGAAACCGCCGACACGATCACCCTCCGCACCACCGACAACCAACTCGTCGCGGTGAAAAAAACCAATATCGCCCAGCGCGACAGCGCCCCGAGCGGTATGCCCGAAATCTACGGCGCGATCCTCACCAAATCCGAGATCCGCGACGTCGTCGAATACCTCGCCAGCCTCCGCGCCCGTCCCGACCAAGTCCCCGAGGACGCCAAGCCCCGCGCCCTCCGCCTCCGGACCGCCGAGTAATCCCACCGTCCTTGGGTTTTCGGACTGGAGGCCCGGCCGGTGGCCGGGTTTCCCGCCCGCCGGGCGGATCTACCGCGGAAAAATCCGAAATTTAGGGGGCATTGCGATCACCGGCCGGGGCCAAACGCCGGCCATTCCGACCGGGGCCATCGAGCCCCCGCCACCCGCTCAATTCAGATGGTGGGCCACCACGACCACGTCCGCCGCGCGCTCCGACGCCGCGGCGACCACCCCCTCCGCCGGCGCTTCGTTCCCGACTGTCGGCGCTTCCACCGCCCGGACCGTCCTCGGCACTGCTGCGGCGGCCCCGCTCCCACGCGGCGCCCCCCGTGCTGGCCCGCGGGCACCCGCCTTCGAGGCACGCCGCCGGGGCTGCACCCCGAAATCCACCCGCGCGCCCTCGTGGGCCGCCACCTCGGGCACGAGTTGCTCAAACCGCTCGACCAAATCGAGCGCCCGGCAAATTCGGACAAACCCCGCCAACTGCGGCGCCACACTCCCCGACTCCAATCGCTCGACGGTCCGCTTCGCGACATCCGCTTTCTCCGCCAACTGCGCCTGCGTGAGGTTCTTCGCCAACCGCACCCGCGCCAGCCTCCGCCCCAGCTCCGCCAACACCGCCCCATCCGAAGCCTCGCTGGTGATTTTCATTATTCGTCTCTTATGACGACAACGCTGCAGTCATCGAATCAATTCGCCACTTAAGGCGATAATAACACCGCCACTCAATTCGCCTCAAAAGCCGATATTTCATCTCCGCTCAAACCCCCGGCTCTTCTCCGCTACGCGCGGCCCGACGGGCGATCCGCGTCCGCAACACCCCGATCCGTTCGATCTCCAATTCGACGACGTCACCCGCTTTCAGCCAGCCGCCCGTGTTCTCGGGCCCGAGATCGAGGAGGCAGCCCGTGCCCACCGTGCCCGTGCCGATCAGGTCACCGGGAAAAAGCTCCGCATCGAGCGAGGCCTGCGCGACCAACCGCGGGATGGAGTGGTAGAGCCGGGCCACGTTGCCGCGCGAAAGTTCCCGGCCGTTCACCCGCGCGCACATCTCGAGCGTGAGTTTCTCGCCCCCGATGCGGTCGGCCACCACGTCGCGCGTGACCATCCACGGCCCCACCGCCGTCGCAAAATCCTTCGACTTCGTCGGTCCGAGCCCGACCGCCTGTTCCTTGCGCTGCAGATCGCGGGCCGAAAGGTCGTTGATGATCGTGAAACCCATCACGTGCTCCCACGCCCGCGCCGCGGCGATGTCGCGCCCGCCGTGCCCGATGATCACGCCAAGCTCCAACTCGAAGTCCAACTCCGCACAACCCACGGGCGGCGCCACCGCCGCGTTGTGCCCGATCAGCGCATTGTGGTTCGAAAAATAAAACATCGGCGTCTCATACCACTCCGCCGGCACCTCCCCGCCCGTCCACGCGCGCGCCGCCTGGGCATGCGCCTCGAACGCGAAAAAATCCCGAAACGAATGGGGCCGCACCACCGGCGGCAAAAACGAAAAATCACTCTCCCGATACCGCGGCCCGCGCCACGCCTCCGCCCGCTCCGCGAGATTTCCGCCGTGCACCATCAACCACGGCAACGCACCCTTCATCCGCGGCGCCTCCCGGCCGATCAACCCCGCCAACTCAATCCAAGTCCCGTCCGGCGCCGCAGCGACCGGCACGGATTCGACACTGCTGTAAGGCAAGATGGTCGCGAGGCGCATGGTGTTCTCCCGACCCCGACCATACCGACCCACGCTCCGGGGTCGAAACCAAACTGCGCCCCGGCAAATCCTCGGCCGCCGGGGCCTCTCCGTTTCTCGCCGCACTCGGCGGCCCCGGTGGGTCGTCCGCTCCGCGCACGGCTCAGCCAGTCACGCCACGACCCGCCATCCGCCCCCCGCGGAGCGGCCGGCCCACCCCGGACGGCGCGGGCCGGAAAGCGAGTGGCCCACCGGCCCACGCCTTCCTTCCGCGGGCTTGCGCGCCGCCGGCCCCTCTGACTTGGTTTTCCTGCTTTGTCTTTCCCCCTGCGCATTGCCTCCCGCTCGTTCGCCGCCGCACTCGCCTGCGCCACGGTCTGGTCCGACGCCGCCGCCAAAAATTTCCGCGTCATTCTCGCCGCGGCCGACGTCGACCGCGCCGGCCAGGTCATCGCCTTTCCCCTCCCCGCCGACGCCCCCAAGTCCGCCGTGCTCCGCAACGCCGACGGTCGCGCCGTTCCGCTGCAAACCGACCCCGACGGGACCGCGCGTTTCATCGTGCCCGCCCAGCGCGCCCGCGAATCGCTCGTCTTCACCCTCACCTCCGGCGCCGGCGGCCCGCGCGAGGGCGTCGTCGTCGCCCCCGACCGCGGCGAACTCAAAGTCAGCGTCGCCGGCCAGGCCGTCCTCTATTATCATCTGGACCGCGACGCCGTGCCCCGCGCCGACATCAAACCCGAGATCGTGCGCGCCGGCTACCTCCACCCCGTTTTCTCCCCGACGGGCCAACTCGTCACGGACGACTACCCGTCCAACCACCCGCACCACCACGGTATTTGGACCCCTTGGACGAAGACCGGTTTTCAGGGCCGGTCGCCCGACTTCTGGAACATGCAGAACAAGACCGGCGCCCAAGAATTCGTCGCCCTCGACCGCACGTGGAGCGGCCCCGTGCAGGGCGGCTTTCAGGCCCGCCTGAAGATGGTCGATCTCTCCGCCCCCACCCCCGTCACCGCCCTCCACGAAACCTGGCAGGTCACCGTCTATGATCTCGGCGGCGCCTCCCGCCCCGTGCGCATGTTCGACCTCGTCACCACGCAGACCTGCGCGACCACCGACCCGCTCATTCTCCCCGAGTATCACTACGGCGGCTTCGGCTTCCGCGCCGCCGCCGCCTGGAACGGCCCCGGCGACGCCGCGCGCTTCCTCACCTCCGAGGGCGTCACCGACCGGATCATGGGCAACAATTCCCGCGCCCGCTGGTGCTTCCTCGGCGGCCCGCTCAAAGACGGCGCGTTCGCCGGCACCGCCACCCTCGGCCACCCGTCGAATTTCCGCGCGCCGCAACCCGTGCGCCTCCACCCGAACATGCCCTATTTCAGTTTCGTGCCGCAGCTCCTCGGCGAATTCCGCATCGAGCCCGGCACACCCTACGTCGCCCGCTTCCGCTTTATCGTCGCCGACGGCGAACCCGACCGCGCCCACCTCGAGGCCTACTGGCACGGCTATGCTACCCCCGCCGTCGCCACGCTGACGCCGCTGTAAATTCCCGCCTTTCCGACGCGCTTGGAAAAATAGTTTCGTTTTCCTGAGCGGGTTTCTCGACAACTTATCTCCGCAACACTCCCTCTAGCGCGCCGCAACTTATGACTCACCCCGCCCCTGCCGACTCCGCCCCGCCCAACAAAACCCGCCTCGCCGCCGTGCTCGCTGCCGCCTTCCTCGGCTGGATGTTCGACGGCATGGAAATGGGGCTCTTCCCCCTCATCGCGCGTCCCGCTCTCCTGCAAATGCAGCAAGCGCAGGGCATCGCCCTGACCGACTCGTTTGTCGCGCTCTGGATGGGCTACGCCACCGCCTCTTTCTTGGTCGGCGCCGCCCTCGGTGGCGTCGTCTTCGGCTGGCTCGGTGACAAAATCGGCCGCGTCCGCGCCATGGCCGCCAGCATTCTCGTCTACTCCATCTTTACCGGTCTGATTTATTTCGCCCAAGAACCGTGGCACCTCTGCGCCGCCCGCTTCTTGGGTGCGCTCGGCATGGGCGGCGAATGGTCGCTCGGCATCGCCCTCGTCATGGAAGTCTGGCCGGCCAAACACCGCCCGCTCATGGCCGGCGTGATCGGCGCCGCCGCCAACGTCGGTTTCGCCCTCATCGCCGTCATCACCATTTTCTTCAAGGTCACGATCGATTCGTGGCGCTGGGTCGCGCTCATCGGCGCCGCCCCCGCGCTCCTCACCTTCATCGTGCGCCTCTTCGTTCCCGAGTCCGAAAAATGGCAGGCCGCCGTCAAATCCGACACGGTCAAGACCGACCCGCTCAAAGAAATTTTCGGCCCGAAACTCTGGAAGACGACGCTCATCGCCACCGCGCTTTCGTCCGTCGCGCTCATCGGCACCTGGGGCTCCGTCCAGTGGCTCCCACTCTGGGCCGACAAGATGGCCGGTGCCGCCGATCCCACCGCCAAAGGCTGGACGGGCATGACCTCCGGCATCGGTGCCGTCATCGGCTGTCTCCTCGGCGCCTACGTCGGCCGTTTCATCACGCGCCGCATGGCCTACTTCCTCCTCAGCCTCGGCTCGCTCATCAGCTGCGCCGTGCTCTTCCGCGGCATCGATACCTTCGGCCCGCCCTTCCTCGTGCTGACCTTCATCGTCGGCGCCCTCACCGCCGCGTTTTACGGCTGGCTGCCCCTCTACCTGCCGGAACTTTTCCCCACCCGCGTACGCGCCACCGGCCAGGGCCTTTCGTTTAACGCCGGCCGCATTCTCGCCGCTGTCGGCGCGCTGCAAATGGGCTCCCTGATGCAGACCTTCGACGGCAGCTACGCCAAAGCCGGCGCCGTCATCACCCTCATTTACGTCGTCGGCCTCGGCCTCATTTGGCTCGCCCCGGAGACCAAGGGCAAACCGCTCCCCGCCTGACCCGACTGCCGGGTGACGGTGCGCCCGGATTCACGCTCCGACTTCAGAGGGATTGTAACCGCTCTTGGGTTACAATCCAGGCAGGCGGGTTTTCGCGGGACCGCGGCCAAAATAATCCCACCCCGCAGCACCCGGCGCCCGTTCAGAACAGCTTCCGGCCCTTCGCGAGCGGCGGCGCCTTCACGCCCAGCAGCGGCGCCAGCGTCGGGGCGAGATCATCGATGCCTACCCTGCCCTCCTGCACGCCCTTCGGCACCCCCGCACCGAAAAACACGAGCGCCACATGCGTGTCGTAGTCGTAGGGCGTCGCATGGGTCGAACCGCTCGCCGGCTTCACCATAAAATACGGCTTCGGCACGATGATCACATCGCGTCCGCGCTCCGCGTGATAGCTGCGCCGCACCAGCGCGAGCACGCTGTCGCCCGCCGGCTCTGCCGCGAGAATCTCCTCGCGCGTGAAAGCCGCCGCGACCACCGGGCTCGCCATCAGCGCCGTCTTCACGACCCCACCCGCGTCTTTGGCGCTGACCGACCTCGCCGCCAACGCGCCCGGCCGCAGATGATACGAGAGGTTGTCGCGCGCAAACCACGTCTCGCCCTTCGGCAACGCGCCAAACGCGGCGTCGAGGGCCTGCTTCACCGCCGCATCGAGTTCCGCCACTTTGATCCGACCGCCCCGTCCGGACTTGGACCCCTCGGGCAAAGGCGCCACGCCATGGTCGGCGGTGAGCACGATCACGCACCGGGCGAGCCCCACGTCGCGGTCGATCCGGTCGAAGATTGCCGCCAGCACCCGGTCGAGCCGCAGCATCGCGTCCATCACCTCGTGGCTGTCGGGCCCGTAACTGTGCCCGATCGCGTCGATCTGCGAAAAACTCACGCCGAGCAGATCGGTGCCTGCATGCCGCCCGAGTTGCTCCTCGACCACCGCCCGCTGCACAAACTCGCCCAGCGCTTCCGTGCTGAACGGCGAGTTATCATAGGCCGTGAAAAAATTCGCCGACACCGTCGCCGTGCCGCCGTTCACCGTTTTGGGAAACACCCGCGTGAACCCGAAGTCCACCGTCTCGCCCGCCGCATCGTCCGGCCCCTGCACCCTTTCATACACCTCGGCCGGCAGCAGGCGCTCCCACGTTTTGCCAAACACCGCCTCCGCCCGCTTCTCCGCGTTGAAGGCCGCCACCCACGCCGGCAACGCCGCGCGGTAGTGGCGTGACGTCACAAATCTTCCGTTCTCATCCCAATACGCCGCGTCGCCGCGCTGGCCGCCGAGCAAAATCGCCGAGCGGTCCTTGTTCGAAGCCGTGAACACTTTCGCCTTCGCCCCGTCGCGCTCCTTCAGCTGGTCGCCCACCGTCACCGCCAGAAAATTCTTCGGCGAGCGCCCGGTCTTTTCCGGCGCCTTCGCCTGCACCGGCCCCAACTCCGCCGGCGCGATCCCCACCAGCGGGGAATCGCGGTCTTCCACCGAGTTGACCTGCTCCCACGAGGTGCGGTCGACCCACTCGTTGCCGATGATGCCGTGGACATCGGCAAACACTCCGCTCAACATCTGCGCATGCCCCGGCGCCGTCTGCGTGATCGCATGCCGAAAGTGGGCGTTGCGAAATTCCGTCCCACCCTCGAGCAGCCGCTTAAACCCTCCCTCGCCGAAATACGGCCGGAAGCGCACGAGATAATCGGCCCGTAACTGGTCGACCGAGATCACGATCGCCAGCTTCGGCGGCGTGGCGTCGGCCGCGCCCGCCAGGCCAACAAGCGTCAAAAAAATCGGGACGTGGAGAAATCGCGGTGTCATGCGGGCCGTCAGCACGGCACGTCCGCCCCTGCCCCGCAAGCCGGCGCGTGCCTGCTCGCCGAATCGTCACACGGCGGCCCCCGCCCTTCCCCGCCGCGGTCCCGGCCTCCCCGCTCAATTCGCCGACTTGGCTTTCTTCTGCTTGGCCGCGTTGCCGCCGCCCGCCGGTTTCGTCGCTCCGGCCGCCGCCACGAGCGCGGCCGGCTCGAGCACGCGACCCTGGTCATCGGACTCGACGATCCACTTCTCCAACGTGCCCCGCAACCGCGTGAGTGTCGTCTGGTGCACCGGGTCTTTGGAATTCACGAGGTTGTTCATCGCCCACGGATCGGTCTCCATGTCGTAGAGTTCCTCCGGCGCCATGGTCGGCGAGAGATAAAAATTCTTCTGCCAAGCGGTGAGTTGGCCGGCGGCGCCGAGTTCCTTGATCAGATTCCACACCGGATACTGGCGCTCTTTGTA
>CAJAYO010000403.1 GCA_903948415.1 uncultured Opitutia bacterium
GCGGTCACTGAACCATCGTTCACCGAGGCAGCCCCGTGTCCGCAGCGCCTGGGGTCCGCAGCGCCTGGGGTCCGTCCGCGGGACAGACGCCCGGTCCCGATCCGCCGCTGACGATCGCGAAACATCCGGGGCAGAAACCCCGCTCGCCGGGAACTTGCGCGGCTCAGCTTAACCCCATCGGTGGCTAGCCCAGTCTTCCCCGCGGGTGAGTTTGCGGAGCCCCCGCTCGCACTTTCGTCGATGGCCCGGAAAATCGCGGCCCCCCCCCGCCCGTCGTAGCCGTGGGGGATCGCCCTCCGCCCGAAGGTGCACGAGCTGGGCGACCGGCCCGCCGGGCCGTCGCCAAGGCGTCAGCGCGACCCCCGGGATTTCGAACCCAAGGGTGGGCGCAGGTCCCGGCTGACCTCGCGGTGAGCGGGGCCGTGTTACGCCCCCCCGGTTTCCGACCACGACTTTTCGTCGCCCCGTGCATCCCTCGCCCGAAACCGGGCCTCCTGACCGTCCGCGCTATCGATCAGCGGTCGAAAAACCCGGCTGAGCGCGGCCGCGCACCGCCGGGTTTCCCCGCCGGGCGGTGGCCCCAGCGCCGCCGGTCGCGACCGAGTCGCGGGCGGTTTTTCGCCTCACGCCCGCGGGCCGCGGCTACACCCCCAGGGCGCCTTCCGGTGGCGTGTCGAGGGGTTTTACGGGCGCGATCAAGCCGAGTTCAAGGGCGAGCAAGGTGAGTTGGGCGACGGAGCGGATTCCGGTCTTCTCCATCATTCTTCGGCGGTGATTCTCGACCGTGAAAACGCTCAGTCCCTGTTGGGCGGCAATTTCTTTGGAGGACCTTCCTTGGGCGATGCCGGCGAGCACGGAGAGCTCCCGATCACTGAGCATAAGTCCATGGGTTTTTTTATCACCTTGGGCGAGAATTCCCGTGATCAAGGAATGCGTTCCAGCCCCAAAGAAATAGCGGCCGCTGTGAACCGCCCGAATCCCCTCGACCAGCTCGGGAAAGATCGCGGATTTGGGCAGGTAACCGCGGGCCCCGCCGGCAAGCGCGCGCTGGATGGACGTTGGACTGATCGCGCCCGAAAACATGAGAATCCGCGTGCGCGGGGATACGCGCAGAATTTCTTCGACCGACGCCGATCCCTGCAAACCGGGCAAAACTGAATCCAAAATCAGCACGTGGGGCAGGAGTTGTTCGCAGAGTTTGATGCCCGTCTCGGCGTCGGGGGCATCTCCCACCACGTGGAAATCGTCAACCGCGGCGAGGGCATCGATCATGAGGCCGCGGAGCAGCGAGTGATCGTCAACCAAAAGCAATTCAATCGCATCGGCAGATTTGAGGTCTTTGGGCATGGTTCCTTGGGGAGCGAAAATAATTTTCCGCGCGCGATCAAGGCTCAACACGGAACAGCCCTGATAAGCGACCCGAGGGGCGGAGAGCGACAACCGTTTATTAATTTTTCTGGCGGCGGGTCGCGCACCGCGCCGTCGGCCGGTCAGCGCAGCTCGTAAAGTTCGATCAGGGCATTGCCCCCCGAATCGTTGAGCCCGGCAATCTGCGCCGTGTAGGCGCCCGGCGGCAGCGTCAGCAGCAAGGCCGCATCGAGGCTGCCCGACGGCAGCGCGAATGCCCCCACCTGCGCGTTGGCGCCCGCGAAGAGCTTGGCCGCCCCCGAAACCGTCCAATCGTTGTTCTCAGCAATGAGTTCCGAGCCCCGATAGATGCGCAGGCTTGGATTGGCGAGCACCGCCGGGACCCCGAACACGCCGAGCGTCGGACCAATCCCGCGGATCAGCAGCGTGAGGGAATTCTCGCCGACCACGAATCCGGCGATCAGGGGCCCGCCACCGCTGCGCACCAAGGTGCGGGTGGAAACGTTCACGAGCCGCGCCGTGCCGGCGCCGCCGGCGTCGTAGGCTTCGACCAACGCGACGCCCAGGCCGGAAGGGGCACTGACGTGGACGGTGTAGGTGTCCGGGTTGAGGGTGGTGACCAAGGCCGCGTCGGCGGCCTGGGCCGCGAGGGGGAAGGCGCCGACTTGGGCGGCGATCGTGGCGACGCGCAGCGGATTGGCCTGCTTTTCCCAATCGTCGTTGCTGTCCAAAATCGCGCCGCCCGAGAAGAGCGTCAGTTGCGGGTTGGTCAAAACGCCGCCCACGCCAAAGTTGGCCAAGGTGGGGCCGATGCCGCGCAACAACAGCGTGCGTGAACCGGTGCCGCCCGTGACCACACCCACGATCAACGTGTCGGCGCCGGGGCCGGCCGTCGCCCGGACCGAGAGATTGGCCAGCCGGCCGGTGGTCCCGAGGGTCTGCCCGATCACCTGCTTGGCCGTGCGGCGGGGACTGCGCCCGAATTGGGGCCACTCGGTCGCGGCCGCCTGCGGCGTGCCGTTGAACGCATAAAGCTTCTTGTCGAGCGCTCCGATGTAAATGGACCCGTCGGGGGCGATGCAGACCGGGGCATCGGCCCAGTCGCCGAGGGCCGAGCGCCACAACAAGGTTCCGTCCGGCCGCAGCGCAAACAGCGCGTTGTCGCTCGAGCCAAATACGATCGATCCATCGCTCCGCACCGCCGGCGTGGAGTACACCGCACTCAGCGAAGGCTGGGTGGCCCGGGGGTAACGCCACTTTTCGGTGCCCTCGGGGCTGACGCAATAAACGCGGCCGCCCGTCGTGGCAAAAATCACCGAGCCGTCCTCCGCCAGGACCGGGGAGGCCTCAATCGTATCGGTCACCGCAAAGGTCCATTTGGCGAGGCCGTCGGGCCCGACGGCGTGCAGTTTCTGGTCGCGACTGCCGAAGTAGACGGTGCCGTCGCCCGCGATGGCCGGCGCCGCCACAATGTCGCCACCCGTGGTGTACAACCAGCGCAGCGTGCCGTCCGGGTTGACCGCATAAAAGGAGTTGTCGAGCGAGCCAAAGTAAATGGCGCCGTCGGGCCCCACGGCGGGGGCGGCATCAATCCAAAAGAGCGACGGGAACACCCATTTCTGGGTGCCATCGGCATTGAGCGCGTAAAGGTTGCCGTTGCCGCTCCCGAAATAAATTTCGCCGTTGTCGCCGAGCGCGGGCGAGGCGGAGACCTGCCCGCCGGCGCGGAACGACCAGCGCAGGGTGCCGTCCGGGCGCAACGCGTAGACGCGGGAGTCCCAGCAGCCGAAATAAATGGTGCCGTCGGCGCCGACCACCGGCGTCGAGTCGATCCAATCCGGCGTGTCGTAGGCCCACTTTTGGGCGCCGTCTTTGGTCAGCGCGATGACCCGGCCCCGGGCGGCCGTCGTGCCGACGCCGCCGATTTCAAGGCCCACGTAGACCGTGCCGTCAGGGGCGACGGAGGCGGCGGAGATAATGGAACCGGCGGTGGAGGAAGGCAGGGCCGCATAGGCCCAGCGCGGGCTACCATCCGTCTGGCCGGCGAGCGGGGCCGACGCCAGCAGCGCCCCCACGAGCCCCGCCACGCCCCAGGCGCCGCGCCGCACGCGGTCCCGGAGCCGCGCCCCAGCGCGCACGCCGCGCGAGGCGGCCGGAAGGAAGGAACCCATTTTTTCGGAACTCATATCAGTAGGTAAAGCGGAGGCCACAACTGGTGCTGTTGGCCAGATAATTGAATTCGTCAAGATTGCCGCCGAAGTCGTCGCGGCCGACGGTGCCGAAAACGCTCCAACGGCGGGAAAGCGCGCGCTCTACCCGGATCTCCGCTTGGACGTGCGCGGAGAGGCGGGCGGGCGGGGCGAGGCCGATGCCCCCGGTTTGAACGGTAAACACGTCCCGTCTGTAGTGGCCGTCGAACGCAAAGCGCCAGCTGCCGGCGCGCCAGTCCAGGAGCAGGCCGACGCGGTTTTGCCGGTAATCGAAGTAGCCCGAGGCGCGGTCCCGATTCCGGGTCTGACC
>CAJAYO010000404.1 GCA_903948415.1 uncultured Opitutia bacterium
CCATTCGCCCTCCCCGGGACCGGGCACAAACGCGTGTTCCCACAACGCCGTGCCGCGCCCGTCGGTGACGCGGAGTTGGGCGCGCGACGAGACGGTGTTCACGCGCAGGCGCAGCGTGGTGCCGCCGAGCGGGCCCTCGAGCACAAGCGACGATTGGAGATCTTGCTTCAGGGGCCCGTAGAGAAACGCGCTGACCTGCGCCGCCGGCCATTGCGGCACGGCCCACGTGTCCGAGCCGCCGATCCAGTTGGCCCGGTAGTGACTGATATTCATGGGTCGATACCCGCGCGTGCAGAGCGCGACACCGAGCGGGTGCAACGATGTCGGCGGCACGTTGCCGTAGTTGAGCCCGTCGCACAGCACGAGGCGGTCCGGATCCTCGGCGCGGATCGCGTCCACCATCTGTTTTACCACGGCGTAGTAAACCGCCTCGGCGATCGCCGGCGGCTCGTTGAACAAATTGAAACTCAGCCGGGCGCTGGGGATGCCCTTGTAGCGTTTCGCGAACGCCGCCCAATGTAGGGCGCACACGCGTTGCGCGTCGGCGTCGGTCCAGAGGCTGCGCGCCTCCGCGGGCTTCGCGACCGTGAAGCCCGGCGCCCGGTGATAGTTGAGCGAGGCGTGCACGCCGTAGTCGCCGCCGAGCGCGACGATGCGGTCGATTTCGCGGAGCCTTGCTTCGTCGAGCTTTTCCCAGTCGCCACCGGTGATCCAGCCGCGGTAGTCGAGCGGGAGGCGGGCGAAATTGAAACCGAGCGACGCGATCAGCCGAAAATCCTCCGCCATCACGCGGTCGGGCGTCGGGGCGGAGCCGACGTTGAATTGGTAGAGGAGGTTGAAGCCGCGCCACGGCGGCAATTTCTCCGCGGTCGGTTCCGGCAGCGGCCGGGGGTAGGCAAAGATCCGAGGCGGGGCCGCGAGGGCGGTCCCCGTGCCGAGCAGCAACAGCAGCGTTCCGAACCAAACCGGGCGGCTCATCCCGGCAGCCTGCGCGCGTCGCGCCGCGAAATCACACTCAAAATTACGGCCACCCTGACGCAGCGCGCATCTCACTTTCCTGCAAGCGCCATCCGAGGTGGGCCGGCCGCTCCGCGGGCGGCGGATTGGAGAGAGAGGCGTGGCCGGCGAAGCCGCGCGCGGAGCGCACGGCCCACCCGGGGACACCGGACCCTGCACGAAACTGAGATGCGCCACCCTCACGCAGCGGCCGGCCCGTGGCGAAATCAGCGATCGAACGGCGGGGCGTTTTTTCACGCGCCCATCTCAGGTCGGCGGTTGGGAAACCGCCGGTCCTCCGCCGCCGCTCACAGCGGCCGGTTGGAGAGGACGACGTCGTCCACGAACAGCGTCTGCGCCTGATTGTGGCCGTTGTTGGCGGTGAGTCCGACCTGCATCCGGTCGTAGACCGTGCGGGAGCGCGGCAGCGTTTTGCCGGCTTCGTCGAGCACCTTGACGCCGTCCTGCCAGACTTGCATCCGGCCGTCCGCTCCTTCGGAGAGGCGCAGGTGGATTTTCACCTCGACCCACTTGTCCTTGGGGAACTTCGGCGCACCGACGACCGCGCGGAATTTTTTCGCCGTCCACCACTTGCCCAGATCGGAGGCAACCATTTCGCCATTCTGCAGAAAGAGCCGGCGGCCGGGCGTGTTGCGCAGCGACGTCGACTCCAGATCCCAGAGAAAAATCGAGGACGATTCGGTGCCGCCTTCCAGCCAGAACCAGGCGCTGAACCACACATGGTCGCCTTTCACGAACCGCAATCCCTCGCGCTCGATATCTGCCTCGGAGGCCCGCCGGCCGTCGAACGGGGCCGCGACGCATTTCAGAGCGTTGGTTCCCGAGTGAACCCGTTCGGTGGTCAGCGTAACCGAATTGGACGCGAGACCCGTCGTGGACTCGATTTCCAGGCCCTGCCACCGGCTCGAATCCGCGGGGAACAAATCTTCGGTCTTCGCCGAACCTTCGAACCCATCGCGAAAGACGAATGGCGCTGCTGGGGCCGGCAGCGGCCGCGCCACCCAAAACCACCACGCCGCCCCCGCACTCACGGCCAAGGCGGAAAATGCTCCCCCGGCGACCAGCCAGCTCACCCAGCGGGGCGTTGCTCGCGGACTCGGGGAGGGCGGAGTGGTCGGCGTCATCAGGGTATGGGGGTCTTAGGAACAAAAGCGCTGGGCGGAAAATCGCAACAAGTGTTCTGCGGGCCATCGCAGCTCTTTCTGTTTTCCCGGCTTGCGCCGCCCGCGGCTCTTTGCGGCCATGTCTCACGCATGAGAATCACCGGACTCGCCCTCGTTCCGCCGCCGACCGCCGCTGACCTCCCGCAGGTCACTCCCGAGCTCCTCGCGTCCGTTCTCGCCCGTTACTCCCGCAGCAATCAGGGCATCGCCGCCATCCTGTCCAAGGTCGATCTCGCCAACCCCGACGCTTCGATCGACCGCATCCTCAGTTTCGTCGACTACGGCCATGCGTCCATCGGCGGCCTCACCGGCGGTCTCGCGGTGGCCCTCGACGATGTGTCGATGTGGCTGGCCTACAAAATTTTTGAAATCGCCACCATGGCCGACGGCCAGGAGTCGAGCACCCGCTACATCACGATGGACGCGGCGAACCTCCCGACCGCCGCCGAGTTGGGGATCCCCGACGATCTGGCGCCGCGCTGGTCCGCCGTGATGGCCAAGTCCTTCGCCGCCTACCACGCGGAGTATACCCGGCTCGATGCCCTCGCGACCGCCCACCCCGGCCTCGTCCGCCTCCCGCCGGACGCCAAACCCGCCGTCGTCACGCGCCTCCGCAAGAACTACGCGCTCGACCGCGCCCGCTACTTCATCCCGCTCGCCACGCGCACCAATGTCGGCCTCGTGCAGTCGTCGCGCATGTGGGCGATGACGGTGAAGCACCTCGATTCGCTGCCGCACCCCGAGGCCCGGGCGGCCGCGCGGCTGATCCGCGACGAACTGCTGAAGCTTTCCCCGCGGCTGATGCGCCACAGTTCGGCGGAACAGTCTTACACGGCCCAGGCCGCCCAAGAGCTGGCGACCTCGTGCGCGCTCGGGCTGGACCGCCTGTCCGCCGCGCCCCTGGCCGACGAGGTTTGGGTGCACGTCGACCGCGCCGCCCCGCCGTGGCTGCCCGCGACGCAGCCGGTCGCCGAAGCGCTCCGCCACCGCGCCAACCGCTACGGCTATCAAGGCACCGCCACGCGCCGCATGCGGGTGACCTTCGCGTGGAACAACCTGGCGCTCGCGGAACTCCGCGATCTCAACCGCCATCGCACCGGTCACCGCACCACGCCGTTGATTCAGGCCGGTTTCTACCTGCCCCCCGAGATTGCGCACGCGGCGCACGCCGCGCTCCTCGCCGAGCAACTCGAGCTCACGCGCGAACTGCTGCAGCGGGGCTCGCCCGCCTATGTGTATTCGCTGCTCCTCGGGGCGCAGACGCCCTTCGAGCACAGCACGCACGGGGACAAATTCATCTACGAGGCCGAGCTGCGCACGGGCCTGGGCGCGCATTTCCGCTACGCCGAGCACCTCAGCGCGGCGCTCCGGGAGTTTTTGCACCAGGTGCCCGAGGCCCGCGCGCACGTCGTCGAGGGCACGGCCGAACCCGAGTGAGGCCGGGCGGGACGGCCCGGTGCCTCAGACCATCGGGAAAACGCTCGCGGTGATCAGGACCGCCACGAAGCCCACGACACCCATCAGCGAAAACATCACGGACATGGTGCGCAGCGTCTCGCGCTCGGTCAGACCGGCCGTCTTGGAAACGACCCAAAAGCCGCTGTCGTTCATCCACGGCACGAGCTTGGAGGCGCAGCCGATCGTGAGCGCGAGGTAAACGGGGTGGCAGCCGAGCGTTTCGGGCGAGGCGAAGGAGGCGACGATGCCGACGCTCGTGACCATCGCCACCGTGGCGGAGCCCTGGGCCGTGCGGATCAGCGCGGTCACCAGGAACGCGAGCGGCAGCACGCCGATGCGGTATTCGCGGGCCAGGCCTTGGATGCGCTCGCCGACGCCCGTCTCCTGCAGCACGCCGCCGAATACGCCGCCGGCCGCCGTGATGAGAATGATCATCCCGGCGTCCGCGAGCGAGGCCTGCACGGTGTCTTTCACGACCTTCGGATCGCTGCCGGGCCTGGTCGCGACGGTGATCAGGGCGATGGCGGCGGCGAGCGCGAGGGCGATGTTGGGGTGGCCGAGCGCGTCGATGATCCGGTCGAACTGGGGCGGTAGTTTGACGAGATCGGCGATGGTCGAACCGGAGATGAGGATCACCGGGAGCACGATCGGGGCGAGGGCGAGCCAGAGCGGGGGTAATTCATGCTCGGGACGCTCCGCGACCGGCGCGACGACCTGGTCCGACGGACCGCGGGCCGCGATGGGCCAGCGGCGGTTGGCCCAAAAGGCGTAGGCCAGACCGAACGTCGCGGCGAAGGCGCTGAGCATCAAACCGGCGATCATCATCAACCCGATATCGACCTTCAGCGCGTTGGCCGCGAAGAGCGGACCCGGCGTGGGCGGCACGAGGGAGTGCGTCATCGTCGTGCCGACGGCGATGGCGAGTACGTAGAGCAGATAGTTCTTGCCCGTACGCGTCGCCATCGCGCGGGCCAGCGGAATGAGCAGGAGAAAGACCGTGTCGAAAAAAACCGGCACGCCGAGCACCAGACCGCTGGTGGCGAACACGAGGGGGGAGCGTTTTTCGCCGAAAAGACCGAGCGTGGAGCGCACGATCCGGTCCGCGCCGCCGCTGTGCAGCAAACAGACACCGACGATCGAGGCCATCGCGATGAGCACGCCGAGGCTGGTGCAGGTGCCGCCGAATTTGTTGGCGAGTTTGGCCCCGAGATGTTCTTCGGCCCGGGCTTTGGCCTCGGCGGCGGGGCGTTTCTGGGCGAGCACGGCCTGTTCGATGGTCGCGCGCGGCGTCAACGTGGACACGACAATGGCGGCCGCGAACAGCGCCACAAAAGCGTGGAGCTTCAGGACGACGATGCCGCCGATCACGATGACGATGCCGATCAGCAAGAGAAGAAAAGGATCCATTTGGGGGTAAGACGGACGGGGGGATGGCGGGCGTGGGTCGCGACGCGGGGCCAGTCAGGGAGAAATTGGGGCGGACACAAGTCGCGAGGAGGGCCGCAGGCCATGCAATAATTCGTTTGCCGCAAACCTCTGGCAACGCATCCTTCTGCCCACGTTGCTTTCATGAAGTTACCCGGCCTCATCGTTTTCGTGGCTTTGCCTTTTGCCGGTGCGATGATTACGCGGGCCGCCGACGCCACCAGCCCGGTCGATTACGCCCAGCGCAACACTCCGTTTGCCCCCGCGGTGCCGGTCGCGCCGGCCAAGCAGTCGCCCGAGACCAACGCCGCCGTGCAGGAAAAGCGGGTGGACAAGACCATCGTCGACAAAAAACCCGCCGCCGTCGGCGAACGCCGGTCGGCGATCGACGTGCAGGAGGCGCGCGAGAAAACCATCCGCGGCAAAGATTCGCATCGCCCGGAAAAGCTCGAGCAGCCGATGAGCGCGCTCAATCACCGCGAAGCGTCGATGTCCACGGCGGCCGATTCGAACAAGCCCCAGCTGATCACGAAATATCAGGACGGCCTCACGTCGGCCAGCGCCGCCAACATGGCGCGCTTTCCCGCGCTGGACCGTGCGACGGGCGCGAAGATCAACCGGTTTGTCTTTCGCAAGAACGCCCCCGACACCGGGGTGGCGCTGGACGGCGCCGCGATTACCCCGGCCGCGGGCGGCGCCACGGTGCAGAAGCCCTAGACCAACCGCCCCATTGTCGTCGTGAGCACCTTTCGCGTTCTTCAATTCAACATGCAGTTCGGTCAGGTCTGGGATGGGGCAAATCCGGACCAAGCGCCGATCCGGCCGGAGGCCGCGCTGGAGGAAATCCGTTCGCACGATGCGGACATCATTTTGTTGCAGGAGGTCGAGCACGCGCTGGCGGGCGGCGCGCAGGTCCAGCCGCCGCCCAACTACACGCGCCTCCAGGCCGGGCTCGCCGGCTACGACAGCTGGTTCTCCTACCC
>CAJAYO010000405.1 GCA_903948415.1 uncultured Opitutia bacterium
CAGCCTGAGCGGGGGTGGCACGGTGGATTTTGGGGCGGGCGGCACGGGGCAGTTGGTCCTGAGCGGCGGGGTGGGGCTGTTTGACGGCGTGTTTACGGGGACGGGCGAACTGGTGATCCGCGCGGGAGCGACGCTGACCCTCGGGACGAATTTCAACGCGCCGAATCTCACGATCACGCTGGCGGGCGGCACGCTGGCGCTGAATGGGACGACCGCGACATTCGGCGATCTGCACATCACGGGGGATTCGCTGCTCGATTTCGGTAACACCACGGCGTCGGTTCTGACGGTGGGGGATGTGGCGTTTCAGAACTCGGGGTTGCAGCTTTCGATTCAGAACTGGGTGAATTTGTCGGACTATTTTTACGCGTTGAATTTTACGGGGGTGACGCCGGATGTACGCGGGGCGGCGCCGCAAAACCAGGTCGTCTTCACGGGGTTTTCCGGGAACAGCACGGCGTGGCAGTCAATTGACAAACAACTCACGCCGGTGCCGGAGCCGGGGGTCTATGGAGCGGTGCTCTTGGCGGCCGCGGTCGCGCTGGTCGCGGGGCGGCGGTGGGGGCGGGCGCGCCGGAGCGGACGGAGCGGAGCCCGCAGAGACGGCTTGCGCCCGGCGCCGGGCGGAGCGAAATCTTGGGGGCGGGGGAGCCGGCGAGGTTTTTCCGCATGAACGACGTGCCCGCCGAAATCCTCTCATCCCCCCGTGTGCTCCTCGTGGAGGACGAAAAAAAGACGCGTGAATCGGTGGCGGAAGGGTTGCGGATGGAGTTGTGGGACGTGACCGCGGCGGCGGATGGCGGCGAGGCGACCGGGCTGCTCGAGCGGGGGGCGTTCGACCTCATTGTGCTCGATGGGATGCTGCCGGACCGGGACGGATTGGACGTGCTGCGGCAAGCGCGGGGGCGCGGGGTGCAGACCCCGGTGCTGATGCTGACGGCGCGGGCGGCGGAGGACGACCGCGTGCTGGGCTTGGAAGCGGGCGCGGACGATTATTTGGCGAAGCCGTTCGCGTTTGTGGAACTGCTGGCGCGGTGCCGGGCGCTGTTGCGGCGGCCGGTGCTGGGGGCGGGAAAATTACTGAACTGCGGCGATCTGCAGCTCGACACGCGGGCGCGCGTGGCGGTGCGGGCGGGGAAGGAAATCGCGCTGACGCCGCGCGAAGTCGACATGCTGGAGTATCTGCTGCGTTACCAGGGGCAGATCGTGACGCGCGAGATGCTCGAGCGGGACGTGTGGAAGCAGGCGCACCGGTTTACGTCGCTGGACAATGTGATCGACGTGCAGCTGATGCGGCTGCGCAAGAAAGTGGACGGCGAGGGGGCGGAGAAACTGATCCATACGCTGCGCGGGCTCGGTTACCGGCTGGGGAAGGAGGCGGGGTGAAGGCGTGGTGGCGGCGGCGCACGCTGCGTTTTCGGCTGGCGGCATGGTACGGGGCGGGCGGGACGCTGCTGTTGGCGGTGTTTTCGGCGACGCTCTATTTTTACGTGGCGGAAACGATGGCGCGTCCGCTCGATTTCGAGTTGCGCCGCGATTTGGCGGAGATCCAGCAGCATCTCGCGATCACGGCCGACGGCCGGCTGAGCTGGGACGGAGCGGTGGTGACGGATCAGGCGCGCTGGGATGCGGCCAATCCGTGGTTCGAGTTGTGGAATGAGCGCGGGGAGCTGGTGCGCCGGTTCTGGCCGTTTACCGAGAGCCGGGTGGAGTCGCTGCCGCTGGCGCCGGAGCCGGGGCGGGACCGCATTTCGATTTTTAGTGTCGCCCGCGACCTGCGGCTGCGGGTGCTGTCGGTGCGTTACGCGGTGCCGGAGCGGGGCGAAACGTGGATGATCCGGGTGATGACGGTGCACCGGCCGATGGCCGACGGGCTGGGGGCGTTGCGCCTGATCATTGTGGGGGCGCTGCCGGTCGTGATCGTGCTGTTGGTGGTGGGGGGCTACGCGCTGACGCGCCGCTGGCTGAAGCCGCTCGACCTGATGGTGGCGGAGGCGAACCGGATCACGGCGGACGATCTCGACCGGCGGCTGCCGGTGGTCAACCCGCACGACGAACTGGGCCGGCTCGCCGGGGTGTTCAACGTGACGCTCGACCGGTTGGAGGGGTCGTTCGTGGCGCTGGACCGGTTTGTGGCGGATGCGTCGCACGAGTTGCGCACGCCGCTGACGACGCTGCGCAGCGTGGGGGAGGTGGGTTTGCGACGGAGCCGCACGGTGGAGGAATACCGCGAGATCATCGGCTCGATGCTGGAGGAGGCGCAACGGTTGCAGTTGCTCACGCAGCGGTTGTTGGAACTGGCGAGCATGCAGGGCGGCGCACCGGCGGTGCAGCGCACGCCGATGCGGGTCGACGAGTTTGTGCGAGGGTGCGTGGGCGAGCTGGGGATATTGGCGGAAAACAAGAATCAACGGATCGTGCTGGAAACGGTGGCGTGCACGGCGAACACCGATCCGGTGCTGTTGCGGCAGGCGGTCCAAAACCTCGTCGACAACGCGATCAAATACAGTCCCGACGGTTCGACGATCCGCGTCGGGGTGCGGGTGGTCGCGGGCGGGGAGTGCTGCGTCGAGGTGACGGACCAGGGGCCGGGCATTGGCGCGGAGTTTCGGGCGCAGCTCATGGCGCGATTTTACCGGCCCGACAGCGGGCGGGGCCGGGGGCGGGGCGGCTTCGGGCTGGGGCTCGCGCTCACGAAAGCCTACCTGCGGCTGTTGGGCGGCACGGTGGAGTTCGAGCCGGCGCCCGGGGGCGGCAGCACGTTTCGCCTGACGTTCCCGGCGGGTTGAAGGCCGGCGCGGAGGGGCAGCGAAAAGCCGCGGCCGGTGGGGCCGGGATCGAGCGCCGCCATGCGCCCGGCGCGCGTCACGCCCGGCGCAGTTCTTGCAAAGGGGCGGAAGTGACTGCGCTTCTGGCTGAGGCGCCGGGCGGGCGCCGGAGAGGTCAAATCGGAGCCGGGGGAGCCCGGGCGCAAATCCGGAGCCGGGTAGGCCGTTTGGTTGGCGCCGAACGGTGCGCCCAACCGGGCAACGACCTGGGGATACAACGGCCCCGTGTTCTCTGCGGCGGCCGGCTGGATGCGGGCGAGAATCTCCCGCGAGTCTCCGCGGTCGTCGGTCGGCGCCGACCAAGTCGCCAAGGTCCGGCCGGCAGGGTGGGCGGTCTACACGAGGCGGGGACGAGCGCGGGGAACGGGACGCGCCCCGGTGCGGGGAGTGCTACGGCGGAGATTTCCGGGGGACGCCGGATCGGGCCGGGTTCATTGTCCGCCGGCGACCATGCGGGCGTCCGGCAGGACGAGCCGTTGATCGGTCATGAGATATTCCGAGGTGCCGCCGTGCTTGATGAGAAACCCAATTTGGTAGTCACCCGAGGGAAGACTGTCTCGCCGGCGGGCAAAGAGGTAGCCGCTGCGGTTGAGGTGCGGATCGCCCAGACTGGCGGCCACGTCGGGGCGTTGGGTGCTGACGGTGGAAAAGATGTGCGTGGCGGTGGCGGACCGGAGCACCAGGTGAATATGTCCGCGCTTCGAGCGCACGCCCGGGATGACGGCCCAGCCG
>CAJAYO010000406.1 GCA_903948415.1 uncultured Opitutia bacterium
GGCCTCGGCGGCCTTGGCGCGTCGATTCACCCCTATCCGACGCAGGCCGAGGCGATCCGCAAAGTCGGCGACCTCTACAGCCGCACCCGCCTCACGCCTTTCGTGAAACGCCTCTTGGCGAGATGGCTCGCGTGGCAGCGAGCCTGATCCGCCTCTCCGTGGGGGCCCCATCGCGGCTTTTTCGCCGCCGGCGGGCCGTTTCGGAAAAAATCGTCAAATTGGGCCGCGGCGGCGTTACCGCTCGTGATTGGGGCGGTCAGTTCCACGTTCTCGCGTCATGCACCTCCTCGCCGCCGCCACCACCACCGCTGAGAAGCTCCGCAACATCCCGGCGGATTTCTGGCTGAAGGCGCTGCTCGCCATCGCCGCCTTCGTGCTCGCAATTTTGGTGCTCCGGAAGGTCGCCCAGGTGAACAAAGTCGTGCTCGCCGGCGTCGCCGTGTTCGTCGTCACCATGGTCGGCTTCAATTGGATCTTCGAGCGCAACGAGCCCAGCTGGGCCACGCCGGCGGTGACGTGGATCGGCGGATTCTTCCCGAGCAAGGATTCCTACGCGGCGAAACAGCAGCAACCCCCGCTGGCCGCCCCGGCCCCCGTCGCCGCCCAGCGAAAGTGACCGGGCGTGATGCCGGGCCGGCTCTGGCCCTCGCCGCTCCGGTCGCTCCGGCGCAACTTGGCCGGGTCTTATGAGGGGCGTCTCCCCCTTCCAGGAAAGCATTGCCCGAGGTGGGCCGGCCGCTCCGCGGGCGGCGGATTGCCGCGGGCGGCGTGTCCGGTGGAGCGGACGCGGAGCGTACCGCCCACCCGGCGACACCGGACCCGCCACGCCACGGAAATGCCCCCTTTTATGACCGTTCGTTAAGATCAGAGTGGTTTTCCCCCGGCGACTCCCGTAGAAGATGCCTCCTCTTTTATGGCCAAAACTCACTCCGACATCGGACTCATCGGCCTCGCCGTGATGGGTCAAAACCTCGCCCTCAACATCGCCGACCACGGCTTCCAGATCTCGGTTTACAACCGCACGGTCGAAAAAACCGAAAAGTTCGTCGCCGAAAATCCCTCCACCCCCGGCGGTCTCATCGGGGCCAAGACACTCCAGGAGTTCGTCACCTCCCTCGCGAAGCCCCGCAAGATGATCATCCTCGTTCAGGCCGGTAAGGCCACCGACGCGGTCATCGACAGCCTCGTCCCGCTCCTCGAGGCCAACGACATCATCATCGACGGCGGCAACGCCCTCTGGACCGACACCATCCGCCGCGAGAAGGCGATGAAGGAAAAAGGTCTCCGCTTCATCGGCTCCGGCGTGTCCGGCGGCGAAGAAGGCGCCCGCTTCGGCCCGGCCCTCATGCCCGGCGGCGACCGCGCCGCCTACAAGGAACTCGCCCCGATCTGGAACGCCGTCGCCGCCAAGGTCGACGCCAAGACCGGCAAGCCCCTCGTCGGCGCCTCCCCTGGCAAACCCATCGTCGGCGGCGTCCCCTGCGCCACCTACATCGGCGAAAACGGCGCGGGCCACTACGTCAAAATGGTCCACAACGGCATCGAATATGGCGACATGCAGATGATCTGCGAGGCCTACGCCCTCATGCAGGGCCTCCTCGGGCTCAAGGCCGCCGAAATGGGCGAAATCTTCAGCGAGTGGAACGCCGGCGCCCTCGACAGCTTCCTCATCGAAATCACCGCCGACATCCTCAAGCAGAAGGATCCGCTCACGAAGAAAAAAGCCTTTGTCGACATCGTCCTCGACACCGCCGGCCAGAAAGGCACCGGCAAATGGACTTCCACCAACGCCCTCGACATGGGCGTCCCCGCCCCGACCATCGCCGAGTCCGTCTTCGCCCGCTGCATCTCCGCCCTCAAGGAAGAGCGCGTCGCCGCCTCGAAGATCCTCAAGGGTCCGGGCAAGAAATACAAAGGCTCGAAGAAGGCGCTCATCGCCGCCATCCACGACGCCCTTTATTGCTCGAAGATCTGCTCCTACGCCCAGGGCTTCCAGCTCATGCGCACCGCGCAGAAGGAATACAACTGGACGCTCAACTTCGGCGAGATCGCCCAGATCTGGCGCGGCGGCTGTATCATCCGCGCCGCCTTCCTCCAGAAAATCACCGAGGCCTACGCCCGCAATCCGGACCTCGCGAACCTCCTCCTCGATTCCTATTTCAACAAGACCGTGAAGAAGGCCCAGGAAAACTGGCGCAAGGTCGTCTCGCTCGCCGCCGAATGCGGCGTCGCCGCGCCGACCTTCGCGTCCGCCCTTTCCTACTACGACAGCTACCGCTCGGCCCGCCTCCCGGCCAATCTGCTCCAGGCCCAGCGCGACTACTTCGGCGCCCATACCTACGAGCGCACCGACAAGCCCCGCGGCAAGTTCTACCACATCGACTGGCCCGAGAAGAGCCGTCCGCAGCTCGAGATGTAATCGACGATTACGTCGGTCCGTTCGCGCACCGAATCCTCCAGCCGCACCCAGCCCGGGTGCGGCTTTTTTTCGCTGCGCGCAAAAGGCCGCGCCGTCGTGCCACCGAGCGTTGGTCCGGCGCACCGGCGGAAATCGCGAGGCGGCAACATCCCACCGCCCGGTCATGCGTTTTCGCGCTCGAGCTACCGGGATGCGTCAGTCCGACGGTGTTCCAGCGCGTTTGCTGGTCGCATGAAACCCCATTGCCGTCGCGGGTGTTTCGGGCGCGGGTGGCGGCGGCTCCAGCAGGGCCATGATGCGCTGCAACCCAGCGACGAGGGCGGTCTCGGGGGGATCGAGTCGCGCGGTGCGTTCGCTTTCGCGCGTGGCCAGCTTGCGCGCGAGTTCCCGCGTGTCGGTCAGCGCCGCGCGCATCGCGATGAACGCGCGCACGACGAACCCACTCATCTGCACCGCCTGCGGGCTGTTGAGGAGATTGGCCGCCAGGATGGCGCCGTGCTCGGTGAAGGCGGAGGGCCGGTGCTTGACGTGGCGGCCGTGCTTCAAGGTCACAATTTATGACCTTAAGATGACATCCCCTTGGTTTCTCCCTTGTTGCAGGTCGGTCGCTTCCTTGCGGGTGAGCACCCACATGAAGTTGGCCGGAAACTTCTCCCTGTTCCGCTTCACGGCTTGATTGAATACTTTCGTGGCGACGCCGTAGATCTTGGCGAGGTCGGCGTCGAGGATCACACGCTCACCGCGGATCGTGGGGATGACCGAATCAATCGCGGGCGGGGGGGCCGGGCTCTTGGTCCTGCGGGACCTGAGACCGGCTCAAGGGCCGCGAACGTCGGCGCGCAAGACCAGGTCGACCCCACCGGTTTCTCCTCGGCGAACGGACGCGCCCGGCCCAACGCCTCCGTCCGCGACTGCGCTGCGCGGTGCACCGCAGGAGCGCGGCCGCGCGGGCGCCGAGCCGCGCATCGCCGGGTTGCGTCGGCCGCGGCCTTCGTTCAACCAAGGGAGGACTGCCGCTCAAATCGGCACCCGCTCCTTCGTCTTTGTCGTCTCACCTGCCTTCCCCCCCATGAAAAAACTCGGCCTCCTCCTCTCCCTCGCGCTCGCCCTCGCTCCGGCCCTGCGCGCGGAACTCAAACTCCCCGCCATCATCGGCGACCACATGGTGCTGCAACAAAAGCAGGCCAACCCGATCTGGGGCTGGGACGATCCCGGCACCAAAATCACGGTGAAATTCGCCGGCCAAACCTACGCCGCCACCGCCGCCGCCGACGGCCGTTGGACCGTGCAACTCGCCGCGCAGCCGGCGAACAAATCCCCCCAAACGATCTCCCTCGCCGGCACCACGAAACGCGAGCTCACCGACGTCCTCGTCGGCGAGGTCTGGATGTGCTCCGGCCAGTCCAACATGCAGTGGGCCCTCGGCCAGACCTACACCGGTGACCTCGAGGGCGCGGGGGCGCGGCGTCCGCTCCTGCGCATCATCTCTGTGCCGCAGGTCGGCACCCAGGAGTTGAAGACCGATTTCAAGGGCCAATGGGCCGTCGCCACGCCGGCCAACGCGAAGGAGTTCAGCGCCATCGGCTA
>CAJAYO010000407.1 GCA_903948415.1 uncultured Opitutia bacterium
AGCGGACTCGCCGGCCTCAAACGCGACCTCAGCGCCGGCGAAATCGTCGCCCAGCTCCTCCAGGTCTGCTACCGCGAGGACGCCCGCACCCCCCGCGCCCGCCTGGAGCTCGCCTCCTTCGACAACATCGTCGTCATGGGCATGGGCGAGCCCCTCGCCAATTACGACGCGACCCTCCTCGCGCTCACCATCGTCAACGCCGAGTGGGGCCTGGGCGTCGGCGCCCGCCGCATCACGCTTTCCACCAGCGGCCTCGTCCCCAAAATCCTGCGACTCGCCGACGAACCCCTCGGCTTCCGGCTCGCCATCTCCCTCCACGGCGCCACCGACGAGGTCCGCGAGAAGATCATGCCCGTCAACAAGGCTTACCCGCTCGCGAAACTCATCCCGGCCATCGAACAGTTCACCGCGAAACACGGCCGCATGGTCACCCTCGAATTCATCCTCATCGAAGACGTCAACGACTCCATCGATCAGGCCGGCGAACTGCGCGACATCGCCCGCGACCTCCACGCGCACGTCAATCTCATCCCCTACAACACGGTCGCCGGCCTCCCCTGGAAACGTCCGTCGAACAACCGCCAGGAACGCTTCGCCGACGTCCTCCGCGCCGCCCGCGTCCCCGTCACGCTCCGCCGCGAAAAAGGCCACGACATCGACGCCGCCTGCGGCCAGCTCCGCCTCAAGACCGAAAAAGAGCGCGAGCAACCCGTCGGCGGCGCATGAGTTCGCCCGCGACCGCCGCCTCGCTCCCCGCCCCCCCTGCGACCGCCCCGCCCCCGGCGGCGACCACCGTCCTGCCCGTCATTTTCGCCGTCAGCGGCGCCCACCTGCTCAACGACACGATCCAGTCGCTCCTCCCCGCGCTCTATCCGGTCCTCAAAGACGAACTCCAGATCAGCTTCACCCAAGTCGGCCTCATCACCCTCGCGTTCCAGCTCACCGCCTCGATTCTGCAGCCCTTCGTCGGCCTCTCCACCGACCGCCGGCCGCAGCCCTTCTCGCTCGCCGCGGGCATGGTCTTCACCTTCTGCGGTGTCCTGCTCCTCGCCTTCGCCCACTCGTTCCCCGCCGTCTTGGCCGCCGCCGCGCTCATCGGCTTCGGCTCCTCGATTTTCCACCCCGAGGCCTCCCGCGTCGCCCGCCTCGCCTCCGGCGGCCGCCACGGTTTCGCCCAATCCCTCTTCCAGCTCGGCGGCAACGCCGGCAGCGCCCTCGGCCCGCTCCTCGCCGCCCTCGTCATCGCGCACCGCGCCCAGTCGCACATCGCCTGGTTTTCGCTCCTCCCGCTCATCGGCTTCCTGGTGCTCACCCGCGTCGGCGCCTGGTATCGCGACCGCCTCGCCCACCTCCAACGCCACGCGCCCGCGCACCGCGCCCCCACCCCGCCCGCCCTCTCCCCGCGCCGCGTCGTCGCCACCCTCGCCGTCCTCGCCGTCCTGATTTTCTCCAAATATTTCTACCTGGCCTGCCTCGGGAGCTACTACACGTTCTACCTCATCGAGACCTTCCACGTCTCCGTCCAACACGCCCAACTGCTCCTCTTCCTGTTTCTCGCCGCCGTCGCCGCCGGCACGATCATCGGCGGTCCCGTCGGCGACCGCATCGGCCGCAAGGCCGTCATCTGGGTCTCCATTTTGGGCGCCGCCCCCTTCGCCCTCCTGCTGCCCCATGCGAATCTTTTTTGGTGCGCCACCCTCACCGTCGTCATCGGCGTCATCCTCGCCTCCGCGTTCTCCGCCATTCTCGTCTATGCCCAGGAACTCCTCCCCAACCGCGTCGGCTTGGTCTCGGGCCTTTTCTTCGGTTTCGCCTTCGGCATGGGCGGCATCGGCTCGGCCGCGCTCGGCCGCCTCGCCGACCACACCAGCCTCACCGTCGTCTTCCAAATCTGCGCCTTCCTCCCGCTCCTCGGCCTGCTCACCGCCTTCCTGCCGGACGTCGACCGCCGCCCCGCGCGTTGATTGGCCGCACCGTTTAACCTCGCAACCTCTCCCGTCCCGCCCCGTCCTCCTCCTTCCTGTTTCAGAAATTTCCGCTTGAAGCCTTCGCGTCTCTTCATTTTTTCGGCCTCTCGCGTTCACCCGATCTTCGTGGAACATTCCCCGCCCTCCCCTTTCTCAGCCCGCTCCGTTCCCCACTTTTCCCCATGATTGAAGTCAAAGGTCTCGTAAAAACCTACGGTCCCAAACGCGCTGTCGACGGCGTCTCGTTCCGCGTCAACCGCGGTGACATCCTCGGCTTCCTCGGCCCCAACGGCGCCGGCAAGTCCACCACGATGAAAATGATCACCGGCTTCCTCCGCCCCGACGCCGGCACCGCCACCGTCGACGGCATCGATGTCACCGTCGATCCCGTCGCCGTGAAACGAAAACTCGGCTACCTCCCCGAAAGCGCCCCCGCCTATCCCGAGATGACCGTCGAGGAATTCCTCGGCTTCATCGCCGAGGTCCGCGGCTTCCGCTCCACCGACGCCAAGCGCGCCCAGGTCGACCGCGCCATCGGCCTCACCCACCTCACCCCGGTCCGCAAGCAGACCATCGAAACCCTCTCCAAAGGCTTCAAACAACGCGTCGGCTTCGCCCAGGCCCTCCTCCACGATCCCGGCGTGCTCGTCCTCGACGAACCCACCGACGGCCTTGACCCGAACCAGAAGAACGAGGTCCGCTCGCTCATCAAAGCGATGGCCGTCGAAAAAGCGGTCATCCTCTCGACCCACATCCTCGAGGAAGTCGACGCCATCTGCAATCGGGTGATCATCATCTCGCAGGGCAAAGTCGTCGCCGACGAAACCCCCGCCTCGCTGCACGCCCGCAAACCCGGCGCGCGCCTCGACGAAATCTTCCGCACCCTCACCGCGTCGGACGTTTAATCCGCTGCTTTTGTCGGGGCCTGCTGGCAGGCGATTCCGCGCACCGTCGCTCCTCACCCGCCCGGCTCTCCGCTCTCAACTCTCCGCTTTCAACTTTCCCGCTCCCATGACCCAGATTTCCCCCGTCTTCAAACGCGAGTTCCTCGGTTACTTCCGCTCGCCCGTAGCCTACGTCTTCCTCGTCGTCTTCTCCGTCGCCAGCATCGGCCTCGCCTTCTTCGTCGGCGGTTTCTTCAAAGCCAACCAGGCCACGATGCAGGGCTACTTCACCTTCTACCCCTGGCTCTTCCTCTTCCTGATTCCCGCCGCCGGCATGCGCCTCTGGTCCGAGGAAAAACGCACCGGCACCGTCGAACTCCTCTTCACCCTCCCCATCACGACCCTCGAGGCCGTCCTCGGAAAATTCCTCGCCGCCTGGGCCTTCCTCACCCTCGCCATCCTCCTCAGCCTCCCGCTCGCCGGCACCGTCGCCTACCTCGGCTCGCCCGACTGGGGCGTCATCGCCAGCACCTACCTCGGCGGCATTCTGATGGCCGGCGCCTACCTCGGCGTCTGCTCCCTCACTTCGGCCCTCACCAAAAACCAGGTCATCAGCTTCGTCATCAGCGTCGTCGCCTGCCTCGCCCTCCTCTTCCTCGGCTGGAGCGTGTTCTCCGAAGTGCTCGGCTCGATCTTCCCCGTCTGGCTCGTCGACCTCCTCTCCAATTTCAGCTTCATCACCCATTTCGACGCCTTCACCAAGGGCATCATCGATCCCAAGGACGTCGTCTTCTTCCTCTCCCTGATCGGCTTCACCCTCTTCCTCAACGTCGTCGCCCTCGAACGCTGAGCCGTCCGTCCCCGTCCGCCGATCCCGCTCTCTCCGCCTCCACTTCTTCGCTCTCAACTTTCCGTCCCGCGCCGCCCCCATGAAACTCAGCGCCAAAGCCCTCGCCATCGTCCTCCTCTTCGTCGGCCTCGTCCTCGTCAACTACCTCGCGTCGTCGCTTCCCGCACGCCTCGATTTGACCGCCGACTCCATCTACTCCCTCTCCCCCGGCACCAAGGCCATGCTCGGCAAGATCGAGGAACCCGTCGTCATCGACCTCTACTTCTCCAAGGACGCCTCCGGCCTCCCCATCCAGTATAAAAACTACGCCACCCGCGTGCAGGAGATGCTCCGCCAATACGTCCGCGCCGGTCGCGGCAAGCTCACCCTCAACGTCATCACCCGCGCCCCGACACCCCCGACGAGGAAAAGGCCACGGCCGCCGGTCTCACCGCCCAGGTCTCCCAGCAGGGCGGCGAACAGTTCTTCTTCGGCCTCGTCGTCACCCAGGCCGACCAGCAGAAAAACATCCCCGCCTTCGCCCCCCAGCGCGAACAGTTCCTCGAATACGATCTCTCGAAACTCGTCTACAGCGTCCAGCAGATCAACAAACCCAAACTCGGCCTCCTCACCAGTCTCCCGCTCCAGGGCACCAGCCCCCAGGAGATGCAAATGATGATGATGATGCGCCGCCAGCCCCAGCCGTCGCAGATGGTCATCAGCGAACTCGAACAGTCCTTCACGATCGTCAAAATCGAGGACTCCGCCACCGAGCTTCCCGCCGGCCTCGAATCCCTCGCCATCATCCATCCGCAAAACGTCTCGCCGAAACTCCAGTTCGCCATCGACCAGTTCATCCTCGGCGGCAAACCCGTCTTCCTCGCCGTCGACCCCGCCTCGCAACACTTCAAACGCCAGGCCAACCCCCAGCAACAGATGATGGGCCAGCCCACCCCCAACGTCTCCAGCGATCTCCCCGGGCTGCTCGGCGCCTACGGCATCGCCTACAACCCGCAAACGATCGTCGGCGACAACGACAACCCGCTCCCCGTCGGCGGCCAGGGCAATCAGGTCGTCCGCATGCCCACGTGGCTCAGCCTCCGCAAAGAAAACTTCAGCGCCACCGCCCTGCCCACCGCCCAGCTCAAGACCGCCTGGTTCATCGAATCCGGCAGCCTCGCCGCCAAACCCGGCAGCACCACCACCTTCAAGCCCCTCATCGAAACCTCCGCCGCCGGCGGCGAAATCCCCGCGATGATGCTCCAGTTCGCCCAACCCGACGACATCGCGAAGCAGATCATCCCCTCCGGCAAGAAGGCCATCGCCGCCCTCGTCACCGGCAAGTTCACGACCGCCTTCCCCGACGGCGCCCCGAAGGATGAGCCGAAAAAAGACGACCCGTCGAAGCCGCCAACCCCGCCCGCGCCCGCCGCCTCCGGCCCCGCCCTCACCGAGTCCAAGGGCACGTCGACCCTCTTCGTCATCGCCGACACCGACTGGCTCTTCGACGACTACAGCCTCCGCAAGATGAACTTCTTCGGCCAGACCGCCGTCGAACCCTACAACGACAACCTCTCGCTCGCCTCCAACACCCTCGAGTTCCTCGGCGGCTCCCAGGACCTCATCAGCATCCGCGGCAAAGGCACCTCCCTCCGCCCCTTCACCGTCGTCCGCGCGATGGAAATCGAGGCGCAAAAGAAATTCCAAACCCAGCTCACCGCCCTCGACGCCCGCCTCGCCGAAGTGAACAAGAAACTCACCGAGATGCAGGGCAAGAAAACGGAAGGCAACCGCCTCATCGCCACCCCCGAGATGGCCAAGGCCATCGCCGATTTCCAAAAACAACAGGCCGCCATGAACGGCGAACGCCGCCAAATCCGCCGCGCCCTCCGCGAGGACATCGACGGCCTTGAGAAAAAACTCCTCACCTTGAATCTCCTCGCCACGCCCGTTCTCGTCGGCGCCTTCAGCTTCTGGTTCTACCGCCGCCGGAAAAAGTAAGGCCGGCGCTCCGACCCGCCCTCGGTCGGAGCGGCGGTTTCTCCCCGCCGTCCTCGGCGCTCCCGCTCTCCCCTCTCCGCTCTCACCTCTCAGCTTTTTCATCCCCGATGAAAATCAAATCCATCGTCCTCACCATCGCCGTCCTCGCCGCGCTCTCCGCGGTCGCCTACTTCACGACCCGGCCCACGCCCCCGCCCGTGGCCGACGCCCGCGTGGGCCAGCCCCTCGTCGACCGCACCGTCGTCGAGCAAGCCGCCAAGCTCCGGCTCACCGACCAGGGCAAAACCGTCACCTTGGTCCGTCAGCCCGACGCCTCCTGGAAGGTCGCCACGTATCACGATTTCCCGGCCGACTTCGCGAAACTCGCCACCTTCATCAGCAGCCTCACCGACGCGAAGCTCGAGCGCCTCGTCACCAGCAGCCCGGCGCGCATCGCCCTGCTCGAGTTCAAGGACACCAAGATCGACCTGCTCGATGCCACCGACAAAGCGCTCTGGACCGTCACCCTCGGCAAGAATCCCGACACCGGCAGCGGTCGCTACGTGCGCTACGGCGCCGAAGCCAAAGCCTTCCTCGCCAGCCTCAGCGCCTACCTCGACACCGAGTCCAAAAACTGGGCCAACCCCGAACTCCTCGCCCTCAAGGTCGACGATGTGATGAAGATCGAAATCCCCTTCGCCGACGGCGGCCCCGTCACCGTCTCCCGCGCCAAGAAAGAAGATCCCTGGACCGCCGAAAAGACGCCCGACGGCCAGAAGCTCAAGGCCGACAAGATCGCCGCCCTCCTCAGCTCGCTCTCCAGCATCCGTTTTTCGGACACGAACGAGCTCACCGACGCCAACGCCGTCGCCGCCAAAGCCCACGAACGCCTCTTCAAAATCGAAACCTTCGACCAGAAAGTCCTGAAGGTCGCGCTCGGCCGGAAACCCGAGGAGAAGAAACTCAAACCCCTCGCCCCGCCCGCCGAAGGCCAGTCCGCCCTTTCCGCCCTCGGCACCGCCGCCGACCTCCTGAAAAAAGACGCCGACGGCAAACCCGCCGAGCCCGCGAAACCCCTGACGCCCGAGTTCGAAACCATCCCCGCCGGCCCGGTCTTCGTGAACATCGCCCACAGCGATGGCGCGGCCGCCGTGAACGCGCTCATGCAAAAGCGCACGTTCCAAATCGCCGACTACACCTTCACCAGCCTCCCGCAGAAGTCCGACGAACTCTTCGAACCCGCCCCGCCCCCCGCGCCCGCGGCCCCGGCGCCGGCCCCCGCGAAGCCCGAAGAGAAAAAGACCCCGTAACTTCCCCCGTCGCCGCGGGCGCCGGTCCCCGTCGCCGCGAGCGCCAGCCAGTGGTTTCTCCGTCGGCCCGTCCCCGCCCCGTCGCCCCGAGCGCCAGCGCGTGGACGGCCCGGCAACGACAAAAGCACGTCTGCAGATCGATGCAGCGGCTGAACGGTCCGTCGCGAAACGGCCGCAGACCTTGGTTGAACCCGGACACCCACCGCCTTCCGCTGCGCTCCCGGAGCAATGCCGTGATGGACGGCTGGCTCAACGCCGGGGGCCATGCCCACGGCGCCTGCTTGCCCCGGTAGCCTGACCACGAAGCCGCGGGTCTGCGACAACCACGGGCGCCCGCCGCGATCTTCGAGGCGTTGCTTGACGGCGGTGGACACCCGGCCCTCGGCGCCCCCAAAGGTTCCTATCGGAGCCCCGCGCAGACGGGAGAGTCCGCCCGCCACGGTCCCGCTCCGCCCCGATCCGGAGCGATCTTCGGGCCTGGTGCGGATGCGGTTCCGCTTCACCCCGTCGCGCAGCCCCACAGGGACAAACCTGAGGCCGCCCAATCGGCCTAATCCTGTCGGGCTAATCCGTCCTCCGGGCCACCCACCAATCGCCGGCCCGAGTTTGGGCCCGCGCGGTGACTTGGTTTTCGGGCAGCCCCTCGGGGGTGGACCAAGACCGGAAGGTGAAGGGAATCGCCGCACTGATCGGCACGCCGATCAGCCCACGCATCGCCATCCGTGCTGGCGCGACGAAAACGGGGAGGGAATTTTTTGGCGGAGAGGGAGCGGGCGCGGTGCCCTTCCGCGCTTTCAGAAGCCGAAGGGCCGTCGGCACGAGCCTCGTATGACCACGTCCCTCACCACACCCACCCCGCACCCCAGCCTGCACGCCGGCGAGGGGCGCATCGCTACTCTTCCGCCGCCCGATGTGGGCTGGAAAGCCCGAGCCACGGGCACGGGCGTCCCCGCCGCGGGTTTGAGCCGATTTCCATAAAATAGGGAGCCCCCCTTCGCAGGCAGGCGGGTTGTCCCTTTTTTGTCGGACAAGACGGCGGAGGGTTCGTCGGGTCAGAATGGGGCCATAATTTCCGTCGGCCCCCGTTGCACTCGGCCGCGTCGTTCATCAAACAGAGTTTCCCGCGTAGCATTAGCCCAAACCACCATGACCAAAACGTTCCGCCTGCTCGCCGCCATTTGTGGCGCCCTTGTCCTGCCCATGCCTCCGGCCCTCCTCGCCGCCGCCAACCCTGCCGCGGCCAATCAAGCCGCCGGCACGATCAGCGGTCGCGTGCAAAACATCGCCACGGGCCGTTACCTCAACAACGCCCGCGTCACGCTCAAGGGTTCCAACCAGACGGTCTTCACCGACCGCGACGGCACCTACCGCTTCGCCAACGTCCCCGCCGGCCCCGCCGCCCTCGAGGTCTTCTACACCGACCTCGATCCCCAGACCGTCGCCGTCACCGTTTCCGCCGGCGGCTCCGTCGAGCAAAACATCGATCTCACCAGCGTAAAACGCTACGGCCAGGACGGCGCCACCGTGAAACTCGACGCCTTCGTCGTCTCGCAGGACAAAGAGACCGACGCGTCGGCCATCGCCACCAACGAGCAGCGCTTTGCTCCCAACATCAAGAACGTCATGTCCACCGACTCCCTCGGCGACGTGCTCGGCGGCTCCGTCGGTGAATTCATCAAATTCCTTCCCGGCGTCACGGTTGAGAACGATCTCGCCGACGTCGCCGGCATCTCCGTTCGCGGTATCGGCGGCGGCATGACCTCCATCACCAACGACGGCGCCCCCGCCTCCAATATCTGGGTCGGCACCAGCCGCACCGTCGATATCCGCTCGATGGCGCTCAACGATATCTCCCGCATCGAACTCTCCAAAGTCCCGACGCCCGCCAACCCCGCCGACTCCTTGGCCGGCTCCGTGAATCTCATCAGCAAGAGCGCCTTCGAACGCAAGGGCCGCGAACTCCGCTACTCGCTCAATCTCGTCGCCAACAGCGAGAATCTCGACTTCGAGGCGACCCCCCATTCCCACCTCGATCGCAACACCTGGAAAATCCTCCCGGGCGCCAACCTCGACTTCACTTGGCCCGTCACCAAGACCTTCGGCATCGTCATCGCCGGCACGAACGCCCGTATCTTCAACGAACAGCACCGCACCCTGCAGACGTGGACTTCCATCGTGCCCCCCGGCGCTCCCGCCGGCACCCCGATCAACTACGCCAACCCCGTCCTCACCAACCTCGCCCTGCTCGACGGCCCCCGCGACATCACCCGCAACACCCTCAGCGTGAAAGCGGATTGGAAAGTCACCCCTCACTCCGTGCTCTCCGTCGGCCACGTCGCCAGCCGCACCGACACCCGCATCGGTTCCCTCACCTACACCTTCGGCGCCAGCGCCACCACGACTCCGTCCCTTGCCGGCGGCACCCCGCTCGCGTGGAACGAAGATCAGACCATCGGCGCCACCGGCCGCGGCTCCCTCAATAACAACGGCACCAATCAGCTCATCAACCAGATCACCGACACCAGCACGGTGAACTACCGCTACGACGATGGCACTTGGCGCGTCGAGAGCGGCGTCAGCCGCTCCGGCTCCCAGACCAAGCGCCGCTACTTCGACGCCGGTTTCTTCTTCCAATCGAGCGCCATCCAGCGCGTCCCCATCCGTATCAGCTTTCTCGATCTTGAACCCGGCGCCGCCCGCCCCGGCCGCATCGAGGTCCGCGACAACGCCAACAATCTCATCGACTGGAACGAACCCGCCAACCTCCGCGGTAACACCGCCGGCAACGCCGACCTCAACAACCGCAGCTACACCAACCAGGCCTACGTCAACCTCCGCCGCCGCCTCACGTTCCTCCCGGTCCCCACCTCCCTCCAGACCGGCGTCTCCGAACGCCGCGTGATGCTCGACACCGATATCTACAGCCCCACTTGGAATTTCATGGGCCCCGACGGCGCCTCCGCCGCGACGGCCCCGATCACTCCCTACCTCATGGAGGTCTACCGCGGGGTCGAGACCGGCTACGGCTTCCCCAGTATCAACTGGATGTCTCCGGTCCGCACCTACGAGGCCTTCAAAGCGAATCCGCGCCTTTACCAGCAGACCGACGCGCAGATGGCCGCGGCCCGCAACGGCCACATCGACAACAACGAGAACATCAAGGAAAAGGTCCAGGCCGCCTACCTCCAGGCCGACACCCAGCTCTTCAACAACCGCCTCCGCATCCTCGGCGGCCTCCGCTTCGAGAAGACCATCGACGACGGCATCGGCGGCACCAACGACACCGAGAAAATCTGGCAGCGCGCCGCCGACGGCTCCTTCGTCCGCAACGCCGCCGGCCAGCGCCTCCGCCGCCCCGAAGCCGGCGCCGCCGGCTCCCTCGCCGAGAGTCTCCTCACCCGCTCCTATCGCTCCTTCTCCACCCACCGCGAATACGACGGCACCTACCCGAGCCTCCACTTCACCTACAACGCCTCGGAAAATCTCCTCGTCCGCGCCGCCTGGGCCCAGACCTACGGCCGCCCCAACTTCTCCGACATCATCCCCCGCACCGTCGCCAACACCAGCGCCACCGACCCCGACGAGGACGACGACCTCCAGCCCGGCCAGTTCCGCGGCACCCTCAACGTCCGCAACCCCGCCCTCCGTCCCTGGAGCGCCGACAATTTCGATCTCTCGGCCGAGCTCTACACCGACAACGGCGGCCTCATCAGCGCCGGCGTCTTTCTCAAGGAACTCAAAAACTTTTTCGGTGACGCCTCCCGCCGCGGCACCCCCGAAGTGCTCGCCGAGCTCGGCCTCCCGGACCGCTACCTCGACTGGAACATCAACTCCCGGTTCAACGCCGGCGACGCCCGCATCACCGGCGTCGAACTTAATCTGAAGCAGAACCTGCGCATGCTCGGCAAATGGGGCGGCTACTTCACCCTCTTCGCCAACGGCACCAAGCTCGAACTCGACGGCAGCCCCGGCGCCGCCTTCTCCAGCTTCATCCCGAAGAGCGCCAATTGGGGTGCGACGTTCGCCCGAAAGCGCTTCACGTTCACGGCCCGCTGGAACTACCGCGGCCTCGACAAGCGCGCCCCGCTCGCCGCCTACGGCCCCAACGGCTACGAATACATCGAGGCCCGCACCGTCCTCGACCTCAACGGCGCCTACCAGCTCACCAAGCGCCTGTCCCTCGTCGGTAGCGCGACCAACGTCTTCAACAACCCCGCGCGCTTCCTCCGCTACGGCGACCTCACCCCGGCCTACGCCCGTCTCTATGCCGAGCAGGAATACGGCATCCAGATGGCCCTCGGCCTGCGCGGGTCGTTTTGATCCGACCGCCCCTCGGCCAGGAGCCTCACGCGCCCGCGGATTTCGGGACCGCCATCCCGGAGGCTCCTTGCCCGGAAGCCGAGGGACCGCCGCGCCCCGCGCAGGCCCTGGCGGAGTTGATCCCCACACCAGCCAGCCCGCCTTGGTCGCCCGGCTGGCTGTCCGTGTTGCCGGACCTTCCCCCTCGCCGCGAGCGCCAGCGCGTGGACGGCTCCATCCCGGCAGACCTGCGCGAGCGGCCTGCCCCGTGGGCCCAGGCCCCGCCTCCCCGCCACCGCGCCTCTCCCCGCCCCCGGGGGCGCGCCCGGGGCAGCGCGCGCGCCAACGCGATCGCCCCCTTGTTGCGCGCCGAATTGAGGTTCAGCCGCCACACCCGCTGCTCCCCCCCTCCGTAAAATCAGCGAAGATCAGCGCTTCCCGCTTCCGACTCCGCGCCCCGGCGTTGCCCACCCGCCCGCGCCCGCTCAACCGTACCCACTTCGTGGGTGCGCCCGAACGCCTTCTGCTCCCGCTCAGCGACCTCGTTGATAACGAATTCGCAAGGAGGGTGTTTGTCTCCCACTCGTCGCGCCTGGTTTGTCGGAGCCGTCTGCTGGAGAGCGTGCCAACCGAGACTCCTCGAAAATGCTCTAGCCAATCGGCCTCTAGTCGCGCCGCCTCAATCACGCGAGGGGAGACCAGTCGCCCGCAGTGACGAAGATTGGCCGGCAAACCTGCCCTGCTCGCCTGGCTCTCCCGCAGGACGATCACGAAAAAAATTCCGGTCGACCCGTGGCAGGGGCTCGATGGGCACTTGGGTAATTCGCTCCAGGGGATCGGCGTCACGGAATCAGACTTCCTCGTGCAAATCAGCCGGGCGGATGGCCTGGCGGCGCCCACTACTGGCAAAGCCGGCGAGTGGCTGCGCTCCGCCAAGGGCCGTGTACGGCTGACCGCCGGACTTTCGACCGACGACGCGAGCATGGATTTTTACGCGGCGAAATACGGGCTGGGCCACTGACGAGGGATGACCCTCTTCCTCGACCGCAAGAGCCTCGTGGATGTGCGGCTGAATCGCCCGGCCGTCGTGGCCGATCGCGAATCACTCATCCTCCGGGGCGAGGCATTGGGAGCGGAAATGTTGGCGCATGGCACAGCTTGGCGACCGCCTACTATTTGTTGAAACGCGGACGCACCGAGCCGCAAGCCATGGTCGAGGCGGATAAGATTTTGGCTTGGGCGCGCGTCGCTGATCGCCCCGATGCCAGCGCACGCCGGGCGCGGTCGCTGGGATTTTCTGATTTTGAAGATGCCCTGGAAGCCGTCGCCGCCGAGGGCAGTGCGGCCGATGGGCTCGTGACGCGCAAAACGAGCGACTTCGCCCGGAGCCGTGTTCCCGTGCTCACTCCGTCGCAGTTCCGACAACGTTTTCCCCTGCCGCCGGTGTCGTAGTCGCGGCCCTGCCCCGACCGTTTTCGCGATGGCGTGCCCTCACCCGTTGCGACGTTCGGCCGGTTCAACCGAAAAATCCATCAAGCCTCGGAATAGCTACCCCGCGCTTCGCCGATCAGGCGAAGCCCGCACATCCTCGCACCACCCCGCCCCCTCCGAAAAATCAGCGCAGATCAGCGGTTAACCCTTCCGACTCCGCGCCCCCCGGCGTGGCCAACCCGCCGCCGTCCCCTCCTCCCTCCCTCACCTCATGGGTGCGCCCGAACTTCTCCTGCTGCCCCTCCTCCTCGACGGCTCCCTCCGGCAACGAAGCCTCGCCCCCGAATGCGGCTTGCGATTTCGGTCTCCACCACCAGCGTTCCCCATCGTGAGCACCAAGGGTCACGCCATTCTTGAGGCGATCAAAGCATTGCCGTCCGAAGAACGCCGTCAGGTGCTCGACGAAGCTTTGCTGTTGAGGGAGCGAGCCCGCGAATGGGATCAGCAGCAGGCGAAACTCCGCGACATGCAATCCCGCCACGCGGGCCGTGGTCTCCTGCAACGTCTCCTCCATAACCGGGCCGAGGAGCGGGCCCGTGGCTGAGAAACTGGTTCTCGACACCTCGGCTTGGCTGGCGCTCGACGAAGCCGAACCGGGAGCCTCGGACGTCGAGGCCATCCTCGCCGCCGCCTGGCTGGGCGAGAAACAGGTCTTCACGTGCTTTGTTACCCTGACCGAACTAGACTACATTCGGACGCGGGAACACGACGCGCAACAGGCAGCCGAACTGCTAGCCTTCGCCCGAGCGCAACGCGTCACCTGGATTCACTCTGACGACGCCCTCTGCGCCACTGCAGCCAAACTTAAAGCCGCCCACCGGCTCTCATTTGCAGACGCGTTTGTCGCCGCCCTCGCAGTTCAACTCGAGGCAACGCTTGTCCACAAAGACCCCGAGCTCAGTGCTCTCGCCAGCGTCGTGAAACAGCAGGTGCTCCCGCTCAAGAGTTCGTCAGCGCCCCAGGCCGAAACCAGCTGAGCCAGAGAGTTTGCGCGCTTCTGCCGAGCGTCCGCCTGCGGAAGGCCTATCCACGAATTCACCCGCGCGTGGGGCGTCCACTTTCAGCGACAGTCCCCTCTCCCACGCCCCGCGCTTCGCCGATCGGGCGAAGCCCGCCCACTCCCCCGCCGCCCCGCCCCTGCCGGAAAATCAGCGAAGCCCAGCCGTTAACCCGTCCGACTCCGCGCCCTGGCGTTGCAAACCCACCGCCGCCCGCTCAACCCTACCGCACCTCATGGGTGCGCCCGAATTTTTCCTGCTGCCGCTCCGGCTCGTGCTCCTCCTCGCCGGCCTGATCGCGCCCGGGTTCGCCCTCCTGCGCGCGCTGCGCCTGCCCTTCACGTTCGCCGGCAGCTTCCTCGCCTCCGCCGCGTGCCTCTCGACCCACGTCGTCCTCTTCGCCCTCCTCCGCCTGCCGATCACGCTGCTGACCCTCGCCACCGCCCTCACCGTCACCACCGCCGCCGCCTTCGCGGTCGCCGCGCGGCGGCCGAAGCGAACCGCGGCGCCCGCTCCGCCCGAAGACACCCCCTCCTTCGCCGCCTTCACCTCCCTCGGGGCGTGGACCCCCCTCTACGCCGCCTTCTGGCTCATCGTCCTCTGGCGGCTCGGCACCCAACCGCTCGCCGGTCCCGACACCCCCTTCCGCTGGGGCTGGCTCGCGGAACAAATCGTTCGCCACGGCTCGCTCGACTTCTATCCGCCGCGCACCGCCGCTGGCTACTCCGCCTATCCCTGGCCCGAAAGCATCCCGCCCGGCATCGCCAGCCTCCACGTCTGGTCCTACCTCTGCGGCGGCGCCGTGCGCGCGCTCTGGACTTCACCCGTCGTGCTGCTGCAACTGCTCGCCCTGCACGAATTCATCTGGCGCCTCGCCTTTTCGTGGGGTGGCGAACCCGCCGCCCGCCGCGCCGTCCTGCTCGCCGCCGCCACGCCGCTCCTCACCTGGGCCTCCGTGATCGGCCAGGAAACCGCCCTCACTTCCCTCTCGGTCTGCGGCCTCCTCTTCGCCCTCCTCCGCTGGCACAAGACCCGCGCCTCCGCCTGGCTCGCCTTCGCCGCCCTCGCCGCCGTCCTCGGCGCGAGCGCCCGCGAATACGGCCCCGCCTTCCCGCTCCTCGGTCTCGGCCTCCTCGCCCTCATGCGCGCCCCGCGCCCCGCCCTCCTTCGCTTCGCCGCGATCGCCCTCCCCCTCGCCGCCCTCTGGCCCCTCCGCACTTGGGTGCTCACCGGCAACCCCCTCTTCTCCCTCAACCTCGCCGGCCTCTTCCCCGTCAACGCCGTCTTCGCCACGTGGTCCGCCCACTTCCACACCCCGGCCCGCCACGCCCTGTTCTCCCTCGAAGCGTGGTCCCAGATCGCCCGCTACCTCGTCCTCTTCGCCCCCGCCGCACTCTTCGGCACGCTCGCGCTCATCCTCCACGCGCGCCGCGGACTCCGCGAAGCCCGCTGGAGCGCCCTCTGCGTCGCGACCGGCGCCGCGCTCTGGTTCGCCTCCGTCCCCTTCACCGCCGGCGGGCTCTTTTATTCGTTGCGCGTCCTCAGTCCCGCCCTCGCCGTCGCCACCGCTTTTGGCGGCTACGCCCTTCTGGCCGCCCCGACCCCGGCCCGCCGCGCCGCCGATTTCGCGCTCGCACTCGTCCTCCTGGCCACGCTCCCGTTCACGCTCACCCTCCCCGAAAACGCCTACCGCACGCCGCCGCGCGAATGGCCCGCTGCCGCCCGCGCCTTCGGCCACCTCGGCACGCAAACCTCCGCCCAGCTCACCGCCGCCCTGCTCGCTCTCCCCGGCAACCACCGCATTCTCTCCGACTATGCCGGGCTCCCGCACGCGCTCGCCGGCACCAGCCTCACCGTCGTGCCCGTCTGGAGCCCCGAGGTCGCCTGGCTGTTCGACGACAAAACCCCGCCCGACGCCGTCGCCCACCACTGGCGGCAATCCCGCCTGCGTTACATCGTCACTTCGCCCTCCCGACCCTTCCTCGACTTCCTCAACCGCCACGCCCGCGGAAGCGCCCCGCTCTTCGCGTCCACGGTCGTCTGGCAATCCGACGCCTACCTCATCGTCGAGGTCATCACCGAACCCGCCCCGGCGCGCTGAACCCACCGCCGCGCCGCGCGCGGCTCACGCCGTGCCCTCCCCCGTCCCGTCTCTGCGCCGCAAAACACCAGCCTTTACACATATCATCAATTACCTATCCGTTGATACGTCATGTCGCACGACCGTCCCATTTCCGAACTCTTCGCGCTGAACCGACCGCTCCGCTCGCTGGAGTTTTTCCCGCCCAAGGACGACACCGGCGTCGAGGCCCTCCGCGCCACCGCGACCGCCCTCAAGCGCATGAACCCTGACTTCGTGTCCGTCACCTACGGCGCCGGCGGCACCACCCGCGACCGCACCGCGCAGGTCTGCGATTTCCTCAAACGTGATTTCGGGTTCACCGTCATGCCGCACCTGACGTGTGTCGGCCACACCCGCACCGAACTCTCCGACGTCGCCGACCGCATCCACGCCGGCGGTTTCCGCAACATCATGACCCTCCGCGGCGATCCCCCCAAGGGCGAGTCCACCTTCACCCCGTACCACGACGGCCTCCGCTACGCCAGCGACCTCGTCGCCCTCCTCAAATCCCGCCACCCCGGTTTCTGTCTCGGCGTCGGCGGCTACCCCGAGAAACACCCCGAAGCTCCTTCTGCCGAGGCCGATCTCACGGCGCTCAAAATCAAAATCGACGCCGGCGCCGACTTCATCACCACCCAGCTCTTTTTCGACAACACCGTCTACTATCGCTTCGTGGACAAATGCCGCGCCGC
>CAJAYO010000408.1 GCA_903948415.1 uncultured Opitutia bacterium
ACGACGCCCCCGCCCTTCGCCGCCTCCTCGCCGACGCCCGCATCGCCCGACAGAACCTGGACCGGTCCGAATGAGTCCAACTCTCGTCATCCGCCCGTTCCAGACGCCTGCCCGTGGCGTCGCCCAAGTCCCGGGGTCGAAGAGCATCACCAATCGCGCCCTGATCCTGGCTGCGCTCGCCGACGGCGTCACGTTCTTCACCGGCGCGCTCTTTAGCCGCGATACGCGCATCCTCATCGCCGCCCTGCAGTCGCTCGGTTTCGAAGTCTCGGCGGACGAAGCCGCGTGCACGATTCGTATCGCCGGCCTCGGCGGGCGCATCCCCAACGCCCGCGCCAAGATCCATGTGGGCAACGCCGGCACAGCCGCCCGCTTCCTCACCGCCTTTCTCGCCCTCGCCCCGGATGGCTGCTATGAACTCGATGGCGATGAAGCCATGCGCGCGCGCCCCATGCGCGGCCTGCTCGACGCGTTGACCGCTGGCGGCTGCCGCGCGCTGCGGCCGGATGGCGCCCCCGCGAGCGGCTTCCCTTTCACGCTCCACACGACCGGCAAGCTGGGTCGCCTCGAAGTCGACGCCTCGGCCTCTTCGCAACTGCTCTCCGCCCTACTGATGGTGCTGCCTCTTTCCGCCGGCGCTTCCGTCTGCATGAAAGGCTCCACGGTCTCCGAACCGTTCGTCGAGATGACCGCCCGCATGTGCGGCCAGTTCGGGCGTCCGCTTGAACGTCTCGCCGATGGTAGCTGGACGTGTCCGTCTGCCGGCGCGTATGTCGCCCAGCCGACTTATGCCATCGAGCCTGACGCCACCGCCGCCAGCTACTTCATCGCCTTGCCTGCGGTGACGGGCTTCCGGGCTTCCGTTCGCATCGAGGGCTACGCCAGCGGCGGACTCCAGGGTGACACCGCCTTCGCCAAGGTCGCCACCGCGTGTGGCGCCACGCTCAAGCCGGCGAACGGCACGCTTATCGCCGAATCTTGGTCCGCCATCCGGGGCGGCGCTTTCGATTTCAACGCCTTCTCTGATACGTTCCTCACGCTCGCGACCGTCGCCACGCTGGCGGACAGTCCGGTCAAAATCAGCGGCATCGCTCATACGCGCAAACAGGAGACCGATCGCGTGCTCGCGATGGCCACGGAGCTCGAGCGTCTCGGCATCAAGGTGGCCCCCACCGCGGCGGAGTTGCGCGCGGATGACTCGCTGTCTTCGCTGACGATCTTCCCCAGCAAGGCTGCGCTCCGCCGCGTCGCGGCCGACGGCCCCATCACCATCCACACCTACGAGGATCATCGCATGGCGATGAGTTTCGGGGTTCTCGGCAGCTTCGACCTCTTCGGTGACGGGCGTCCGTGGATTGCCATCGAAGACCCGGCCTGCACCAGCAAGACCTTCCCACATTTCTTCCAGGCACTGGAATCCCTCCGCACTAACTTTGTGCGCGTGTCCGTGGACGGGGGCGCCGCCTCCGGCAAATCGAGCACCAGCCGACGCCTCGCACAAAGGCATGGCCTGCTGCACGTCGATACCGGCGCACATTATCGCAGCCTCACCCGGGCATTATTGCTGGCCGGTGCCGCTGCCGACGATCCGGCTTCCGTGAAAGCCGCCCTCAGCAAACTTCGCATCGGCTCGATCGTTATCGCCCGCGAGGGCGCGCGCAGCTCCGCGCTTACCCTTGACGGGGTTCTCCCTGACGACGCCGATCTCCGCACACCAGAGGTCAACGCCGCCGTCTCGAAAATCGCCGCGCTGCCCGCCGTCCGCACCTTTCTGCTGGAGTACCAACGCTCACAGG
>CAJAYO010000409.1 GCA_903948415.1 uncultured Opitutia bacterium
AATAGCCGGTCGGGGTCAGGTCCTCGATCCAGACCCAGATGTGCAGGGTGAGGTCGTTGGCGCGATTCACGTCGAAGGTCTTGGTGTTGTCGTAAACCGTGGTGGGGATGGTCGGCGGGGCGAGGTTGGCGGTGGTGAGGGCCGCGAGCGGGGAGAGAATCAGCCGGTCGGCGGTGACGTCGTCGCGCTGGGTGGCGAGGGTATAGGTGGTCGCGTAGGTGCCGGAGGACATGCTCGTGCCGGCGGGCGGCGAGAAGGGCAGGCTTTCGAAGGGCATGTTTTTGATCTGCTCCAGATAGCCCTGCATGATCGCGGTGACGGAGGCCTGGTAGACGGCGATCTCGGTGAGGCGGCGCGTGAGCATCGAAGCCGCGATGAGGCTGGTGGAGACAATCCCGATCACGCCGATGGCGGTGACGACCTCGACGAGGGTCATGCCGCGGACCGAGCTCATATTCCCGGCGGCGGCCCGGGAGCGGGTCGGGAGGAGGCGGGAAAACTGGACGCCGAGGAAGGGCATGGGCGGAGCGAACCGCTATGTTCGAAGTGCGGGCGGGAGGCGGGGCGAGGGGGCGCCGCCCCGCAGGAGCGAGGGGGTGAGGTGGCGAGCGGGGCGATTGGGGTCGGCTGGCTTAGGTTTTCCCTCCGCGGTGGCGCGGGCTTCGAGTGCCGCGGCGGCCGCTTGGAGTTGCGCGGCCTGCTGGGCCTGAGCGGCCGCTTCGGCGGCGGCGGCGGCGCGGCGCAGGGTTTCCTGATATTCGAGGCTCAGCAGCCCTTCTTCCCGCTTGACGGCCCAGACCCGCACGCCGGCGACGCTGAGGGCGAGGATGAGGCCATCGCCCGCGCCGCACAGGGCGCGGTAGCGATCCTGGTCGGCGCCGGCGCGGGCGATCCCAAGCGGCAAGGCCAGCGTGACGAGGGCCCAGCAAAGCGGGCCCAGTGCTTTCGGCCGCAGGGCGACATTGCTCAGGTGGATCGCTCCCCAGAGCAGCAGGCCGGCTTGCGCGGCCGCGAGCAGCAGAACCAGGGGCGTCATTGGTTGGCAAAGCGCGGGCCGGCTGCACCGGGTGCGGTCACGAGGGTGGCGTTGGCCTCGCTCAGGTGGGCGTTTTCGCCGGGGGCGATGTCGATCCAGGAGAAACTCCAGGTGCCCTGGGGCACGGTGACGCGACCGATGGCGACCAAGCGGGCGTCGCGCAGATCGTGGCGCAGGGTGAAGTGGCCGTAGTGGTCGCTGCGGGCCGTGTAAGGCGCCAAGGGCAGGAAATCGAGGTAGTGGTCGGCGGCTTGGGCGGCGCGGGCGGTGAGCGTGGCGCCGTCGGCCGCGCGGCCTTCTTGTCCGGCCACGGCGGCCAGTTCGCGGTATTTGCGGGCGACCGCCGCCCCTTGGGCGCGGGCCTGGGTCAGGTAGCGGGCGAGCAGGGCCGCCGGATAGGCGCGCACCTCGACGTCGCCGAGCAAATGGGGGCCGCCGGCGGGTAGCGTGACGGCGACGCGACCGGCGAGGGTGATCCACGCCGAGGTGGGCGCGGTGCCCGACTTGGGCGGGCCGCCGGCGAGGGGCGGGATGTGGTCGTCGCCGGCCGGCGCGGCCGGCGCAGGCCGCGCCAGGGAACGCTCGGCGGCGGCGAGTCGCTCGGCGGCGGCGAGACGTTCGGCCGCAGCTTGGCCGGCGGTGTCGAAGGCCCAGGCGTCCGCGGGGCTGGGGGCTGCCGGTGCGGTCTGTCCGTCATCGACGGCGGGCTTGTCGGCCAAGGCGAGAAAAGCGTCGTCGTAGACGATCGGCTGGGCCGCCTGGGGAGTGGGGAGATGGAGGTCGGCGATGACGTGTTCGGGCAGGACGTCGCTCCGCAGGGAGGTGGCGCCGCCGGCATGACGCACGAGCACATCGGTGGTGGTGTAAGTGATGACTTCGACGGCGGAAAGCTGCCGGCCGTCCCGCAGGGTCAGGTTGGCGTAGGTCTTGATCTGCCCCAGGGCGGTGGCGTGGCCGGCCAAGGACCAAGCGAGAACGACGGTGAGCATCCGCAGTTGGCGCCGGTTGCGGCGTGAGTTCTGCGAACAAGAACGAGGCGGGTGAGGGAGGTGCATGGCGTTCGGGAACGCGGCCAGAGTCGTCTCACAACGGGGCGATTGTCGAGGGGTAATCACCCCATACCGCGGAGGAGAAATGCCCAGCAATCGGTGCGTAATACCCGCACGCGGCCGCCCGCCCGCGCTTAGGCAGTCCCGGCGGCCCGCGCGTCCGCGCGGCGTTCCTGGGCGTCGACGACGACCGTGGTGACGACATCGGAGCCGACGTTCGTCATGGTGCGCACCATGTCGAGGACGCGGTCGACGCCGAGCACGATGCCGATGCCTTCCGCCGGAATGCCAAAGGTCACGAGCAGGCCCGCGATGAGGGGCAGGGAGCCGCCGGGAATGCCGGCCACGGCGACGGCGCTGAGCACGGAGAGCAGGAGGAGGGTGAGCTGTTGGCCGAGCGAGAGGTCGATGCCGAAAACCTGGGCGACGAAGAGCACGACGCAGCCTTCGTAGAGCGCGGTGCCGCTCATGTTCATGGTGGTGCCCAGCGGTAACACAAAACCGGCGACACTGGGCCGCAGGCCCAGCGTGTTTTTGGCGCAATCGAGCGCGGCGGGCAGGGTGGCGTTGCTCGAGCTGGTGGAGAACGCGGTCACGAGCACCGCCCGGATCTCCCGCCAAAACTGGAGCGGGCTGCGGTCGGTCCACACCTTGAGCCAGATCGACATCGTGCCGAAGAGATGGAGCAGCATCACCACAATGCAGCCGAGGGCGAACACGCCCAGCGCGAGCAAAATGTCGATGCCGATCTTGACGATCACGCTGTAGATCATCGCGGGCACGGCGTAGGGGGCGAGTTTGAGGGCGAAATGGACGATCCCGGTCATCAGCTCGCTGACGAGTTCGAGGGTGTCCTGGAGTTTCTGGCGTTTGGCCTCGACGAGCCGGGTGCCGACGGCGCCGACGAGGATGGCGAACAGGATGAGCGGCAGCACGTCGCCGATGACGTTGTTGTTATGGCCCATCACCGCGCCGAAGAGATTTTTCGGCATGAACATCTCGACGATGGTCATGAAATTCATCTGCGGCGAGGCCGCGCCGGTGGCGATGTGTTTTTGGGCGGCGCCGCCGAATTCCTGCAGCAGGCGGGTTTTCGTGTCGGCGTCGAGCTGGTTGCCGGGCCGGAGGACGTTCATCATGATCAGGCCGAGGCCGACCCCGATCGCCATGTTGAGAAAGAACAGGGTGAAGGTGCGCCCCGCGAGCGGCCCGAGGCGGTCGAGGCGCCCGAGTTGGACAATGCCGGTCGCGAGCGAGGCGAACACGAGCGGGATCACCACGAAGAACAGCATGCGCAGGAAAATCTGGCCGAAAGGATCGAAGACATTCGTCGCGACCTTGCGCATGAACGCCAGGAACTCGGGGGAGAATTTCCCGATGGCGAGGGTGGCGACACCGGCGGCGACGCCGATGACCAGCCCGAGGAGAATGCGATTGGACAGGGGACGGTTGGACTCGGCCATGGCCGGCGAAACTGGGTGGCTGGCGGAGGCTTGTCCAACGCGAAGTGGGCGGGCACGCTGGGCCCCACCATGAATCTGCCCAGAGAGTTCAGCGCGGTTGTGCTCGCGGGCGGCCGCTCCCGCCGCATGGGCGGCGACAAGGCGTTGCTCGCCGGCGCGGGCGACGGGGGACCGCTCTGGCGGCGGCAGCGCGACGTGGTGCGCGCCGCGGGAGCGACGGAGGTCTTGCTCTCGGTGCGCGCCGAGCAGGCGTGGCGCCGCGGAGCCGAGGGGTTCGACGGGCAGGTGCTGGATGCGCTCGAGGTCGGCGGCCCGCTCATCGGCGTGACCGCCGGGCTCGAGCGGGCGGCGCACGGGCATCTCGCGGTGCTGGCGATCGATCTGCCGCGGATGCAGGCCGGCTGGTTCGCGACGTTGTGGGCCGAGTGCGGGGCCGGGGTCGGGGGGGTGGGGCGGCGGACCGACGCCGGCGGCTATTTCGAGCCGCTCGCCGCGATCTACCCGAAGGCGCTCATGCTGACGGCGGGGGAAGCGCTCGTGCGCGGCGAGTTTTCCCTCCAGCGCTTCGTGGCCGCCGCCGTGGCGGAGGGCAAAATGCGGGTGCGCGAGATCGGCCCGGCGGAGGCGCCGCTGTTCGAAAACTGGAACGAGCCGGCCGACGTGCGACCGCCGCCTCAGGCGTAACGGTCTTCGGTCCACGGATCCGCCCCGTTCGAATAACCGCGGACCTCCCAGAACCCGAGTTTGTCTTCGGCGAGAAACGTGATGCCGCTGACGAATTTCGCGCCCTTCCAGGCGTAGAGCTTGGGCACGATCACGCGCGCGGGGCCGCCGTGTTCGCGCGGGACCGGCGCGCCGTCGAAGGCGGTGGCCACGAGCACGTCGTCGTCGAGGCACGCGGCCAGCGGGAGGTTGGTCGAGTAGCCGTCGTAACTGGTGAAATACACGAATTTCGCCTCGGGCGCGGGCTGGGCGAGTTCGTAGAGCGCCGTGAAAGCGACGCCGGCCCAGCGGCAGTCATATTTGCTCCACGTCGTCACGCAGTGGAAATCGCTGACGTCCTCGACTTGCGGCAGGGCGTGGAAATCGGCCCAGGACAAGGTGACGGGCCGGGGGACGAGGCCGTCGAGTTTGAGGGTCCACTGATCGTGCGGGATGTCGGGTTGCACGCCGAGGTCGAGCACGGGAAACCCCGCGGTGAGTTTCTGGCCGGGCGGCAGGCGGTCCGGCGAGGCCACGGCGCGCGCGGTGACGCCGCGGGCTTTCTGTTTTTCGGCCCAACGTTGTTTCGCCGCGATGTAGCGTTCCTTCGACATGGCGCGGAGGCTAGGCAGGCGCGGCTCGCGCGCAAGTCCGGCTCGCCCGCATCCAGCCCACTTTCCTCAATAAATTTCGGGTCACAGAGCGCGCAGAGTTCGGCAGCGAGGTCACGGAGCCAAACCCCGGGTCGGCTCTGTGGGCCCGGTGGGCTGTGCTCCGTGCCCGCCGTGAAATAAGTTTGGTCAGGTGGAGGGTGAAATAGTCCGGCTAGGCCGACTCGAGCGCCGTCGCGACCGGGCCGCGGCGCCGGAAATAGTAGAGCGCCATGCCGCCCTGATACAGGATCGTGGCCAGCGCCACGGCGAAGTAGGTGAAGCGATAGACCAGGCCGATGAAATGATCGATGGACCAGCCGATGAGCTCGAGCTGCTGTTTCATTTCGTCGGTTACCGCCGCGCGCAGGGGCTCCAGCTGCGGATGGGCCAGCCGCAGGGCGCAATAGCCGAGCATGGAGAGCAAAATCAGGCACTGGCTGTTGACCAGCCACGTCATTCCGCGCGCGTCGCTGTGCCGGAGGAGCGAGACGCCGTGGAGTTCGACCGCGCCCGCCCCGGCGACGAGCACGCCGATCCCCGCGCCGATGCGGTCGCCCAGGGACGCGGCGAGCACCGCGCAGACGGAACCGACCCCGACGATGCTCAGCCCGTCGAACTGCGCGAGGCGGAGGACGCGTTGGAAGATTTCCTCGGGAAGGGGCGGGGGGGCTTTCATCATTGCCTTGTGATTCTGGATGCGGCGGAGAAGGTCACCCTCCGCCCGCGTGACCGCACCGTCAAACAAACCCTTTCCCTTCCGCCTGGAGTTCCCGCCCGAACTGCCGATCACGTCGCGCGTGGAGGAGATCACGGCCGCCATCCAGGCGAACCAGGTGGTCATTCTCGCGGGTGAAACCGGGTCGGGCAAAACCACGCAGATTCCGAAAATGTGCCTCGCCGCCGGGCGCGGCTCGCTGGGCCGCATCGCGTGCACGCAGCCGCGCCGCGTGGCCGCGCTCTCGGTCTCGCGCCGCGTGGCCGAGGAACTCGGCGTGCAATGGGGCCGCGAGGTCGGCTGCAAGATCCGGTTCAACGACGAGACCACCCGCGATACGGTCATCAAGTTTCTCACCGACGGCATGCTGCTCGCCGAGGTGCAGGGCGATCCGCTCCTGCGCGGCTACGACACGATCATCATCGACGAGGCGCACGAACGCTCGCTCAACATCGATTTTCTCCTCGGGCATCTGCGCACCCTGCGCTACAAGCGCCCCGAGCTGAAGATCGTGATCACCTCGGCCACGATCGACACGGAAGCCTTCAGCAAGGCGTTCGACGACGCGCCGATCATCCAGGTCGAGGGCCGCACGTATCCGGTGGAGGTGATCTACGCGCCGCTCGACGAGTTCGGTTCCGACGCCGCCGAGGGCGACGAACGCGAGGCGAAGGCCGAGGCGTTGCACTACATCGACGGCGCGGTCGAGGCCGTCCAACGCATCGTGCGCGAGAGCACCGGCGGCGACGTGCTCGTGTTTCTCCCGAGCGAGCGCGACATCCGCGAACTCGGCGATCTGCTCGAGGGCCGCCGGCTCGGGAACTGCGAGATCATCCCGATGTTCGGCCGGCTCTCCAACGTCGAGCAGCAGCGCGTCTTCGCCCCGACGCAGCGGCGGAAAATCATCCTCGCGACGAACATCGCGGAGACATCGCTGACGATTCCCGGCATCCGGTTCGTCGTCGACACGGGGCTGGCGCGGCTGAGCCGCTACTCGCCGACGGCGCGCACGCGGCGTCTGCCGATCGAACCGGTGTCGCAGTCGAGCGCCGACCAGCGCAAGGGCCGCAGCGGCCGCGTCGCCGACGGCGTGTGCATCCGGCTCTACGCGGAGAAGGATTTTCTGGAGCGGCCGCGGTTCACGCAGCCGGAGATCCAGCGGGCGAATCTCGCGGACGTGATTTTGCGCATGAAGGCCTTCGGCCTCGGCGACATCGAGCGGTTTCCGTTCATCAACATGCCGGCGGCGAAGTCGATCCGGGCCGGCTACGCGCTGCTCGAAGAACTCGGGGCGCTCGACGCCTCCGACGACGTCGCGGATGCGGTGCGCATGCTCACGCCGATCGGGCGCGAACTCGCGCGGCTCCCGGTGGATCCCACGGTGGGGCGGATGATTTTGGAGGCGCGCACGGAGCAGGCGGTGCGCGAAGTCATTATCATCGCGGCGGGCCTGAGCATCCAGGATCCGCGCGAGCGGCCGATGGACAAGCAGCAGCAGGCCGACGCGGCGCACCGGCGCTTTGTGCATCCCGACTCGGATTTTCTCACGCTGCTCAACATCTGGGAGGCGTATCACGGCGAGTTTGAGACGATGGCGCAGGCGAAGCTCCGGCGGTTTTGCCGCGACCATTTTCTGAGCTACACGCGGATGCGGGAGTGGCGCGACATCTACACGCAGCTGCTGGACACGCTGGAGCAGCGGGACGATTTCCGGCTGACCTCGGCGTATCACGGCATGGGCGAGATCGACCCGAAGACGACCGCGTTCGGCACGCCGTTTTATCGGGCCATCCACCGCAGCATCCTCGCCGGCCTGCTGGGCAACATCGCGCACCTCGACGAGGAGAACGGCGGCTACAAGGCGACGCACGACCGGCGCGTGACGCTGTTTCCCGGTTCGGTGCTCTTCCGCCGCGAGGAGCCGAAAAAGCGCGCGCCGGAAGGCGGACCGCGCGGCGGGGCGCCGAAGGGTGCGCCGCCGAAGACGCCGCGCTGGATCATTTCGGCGGAGATCATGGAGACCTCGCGGTTGTTTGCGCGCACCTGCGCGCGGCTCGATCCGGTCTGGGCGCTGGATCTCGGCACGCACCTCGTGCGGGTGAGCCACAGCGAGCCGTTTTGGGACGTGGACAAAGGCCGCGTGATGGCGAAGCAGCGCACGCGCCTCTACGGCCTGGAGCTGGAGAGCAAGGCGGTCGGCTACGGGAAAATCGACCCGGTGCACGCGCTGGAGCTGTTCATCCGCGAAGGCCTGGTGAACGACACGATCGCGTTCCCGCTCGATTTCATCACGCACAACCGCACGGTCCGCGAGAAACTCGCCGACGCCCTGACGCGCGCGCGGGACAGCGGGTTTCTCAATCTCGACGAGGCCACGTATCGGTTTTACGCGGCGCGGCTCGAAAAGACGCCGGTGTCGGCGGTGGGCGAGCTGGTTGATCTGGTGCGCGAACGGCGCGGGGCCGAACCCCGGTTCTTGATGTTGGCGACGGAAGACCTGCGCGATCCGGAGACGTTGGAGCACGATGCGGCGGCGTTTCCCGAGGCGCTGCCCCTCGACAACCGCGCCCTGCCGCTGGCCTACGCCTACAAACCCGGGCAGACCGACGACGGCGTGACGCTCGACGTGAGCGTGCGCGAAGCGGAGACGCTCACGCCCGCCGCGCTCGACTGGGCGGTGCCGGGGCACCTTGAGCAGAAGGTCGAGCACTACCTGCGCGCGCTGCCGAAGGAACTGCGCCGCGGCTTCGTGCCGCTCGCGGAAACGGCGAAGAGCCTGGCGGAGCAGGTGGCGGCCCGCGACCGGCTGACGGACCGCCGGGAGTCGCTCACGCAGGCGTTGGCGGCGCAGATTGCCGAGCGGTTCCGCATGACGCTCGATCCGGCGGTGTGGGCCGACAAGCCCTTGCCCGACCATCTGCGCGTGCGGGTGCGGGTGGTCGATGCGAAGGGCAAAGAGTTGTGCGCGAGCCGGGAGCTCGCGGAGATCGACGCGGCGTTGCACCTGCAAAAACGGGCGGCCAGCGCGACGGTTGCGCGGGTGGAGCCGGAGGCGTGGCGGCGGGCGCGGGCGCAGTGGGAGACGCCGGCGCAGACGACGTGGAAATTTGGCGACATCCCCGAACGCGTGCTGGTGACCGAGCAGGCGGGGGTGCCGGTGTTCGCGTTTCCGGCGTTGCAGGCGGAGCAGGACGGCGTGGCGGTGCGGCTCGCGAAAACGCCCGAAGAGGCGCGCGAACTCACGCGGCGCGGACTCGCGGCGTTGATCGAGCGGCAGCTGGGCAACGATCTCGGCTGGCTCGAACGCGATTTGCGCGCGGTGAAAAATCTCGGGCCGCTGATCTCCACGCTGGCGCCGGCCGAGGAGCTGCAGGCGCAGGCGTTTCAGGCGATCCGCGCCTGGGTGGGCGGCCGCCCGGTGGTGCCGCTGACCGCGGCGGTGTTCGGCACGGTGCTCGACCGGGCGAAGGCGGATCTGCGCGGGATCGTGCCGCGGTTCTGCGAGCAGCTGCGCGAGATTCTCACGCTGCGGCAGACGCTGCTGGTGCAACCGGGCGCGCCGGCCGGCCTCGACCGCGATCTCGCGGCGCTGCTGCCGCCGGATTTCTTGCGGACGACGCCCTACGCCCAGCTCCCTCACTTTCCGCGCTACCTGAAAGGCATGAAGCTGCGGGCCGAACGTTGGCGGCAGAGTCCGGCGAAAGATGCCGAGCGGGCGGCGCAGTTGGCGCCGTATGTGGCGGCGGCGGGGAAACTGCGGGAGCGCGACGGCGGCGAGGCGTTTCGCTGGTTGGTCGAGGAGTTCCGCGTGAGCCTGTTTGCGCAGGAGCTCGGCACGGCGGAACCCGTTTCGGCGGTGAAGCTGGACCGGGCGCTCGCGGCGTTGCAGCACGGGATCGGGGTGACGCGCGCCGAGCCGCCACCGGTGGCGAAACCGATCCTCTCGGCCGGCGTGACGGAAAAGAAAGTCGCGCCGATAAAAAATTTCGGGGCGCTGGACCGGCTGTTTCCGCGGTGAGCGGGGCGGGCGGGTGAGTCGTCGTGCGCGCGCAGCGGAGCGGCGGAGCGTCAGGTCGCAGCGGTCGATAGCGGATTCCAGACGCGGGTGAAACCGAAGCCTTGGAAATCTTTGACGTTAGCGGTGGCGAACTCGGTGACTCCGTGATGGCGGAGCGCAAGCGCGAGGCGCGTATCGTAAATCCGTCGGCGGGCGAAGCCGGGCTCGGCGGCCCGGGTCCAGGCGGATTCCATCAGGCCGCCGGGATAGTCGAGGAGTTCCCAGTGCGGGTGGTGGCGCAGACGTTGCACGGTTTCGACCGCGGCGGCTGCGCCGAGGGGGCGAGCGAGCAAGACTTCGTTACGGAGCAGACCGTAGAGCTCGACGAGGCAAAGCTCGCAGAGGGCGAGATCGGAATTGGTCTCGTGGGTGGCGAACCAGGCGGTCGCTCGCCTGTGCTGCGGGTGCCCGAGGTTGAGCCACGCGAAGAGGAGATGGGTGTCGGGCGAGATCACGATTTTTTCCCACGCAGGCGACGCGGAATGTAGGCGGGCTCGTTGGCGAGCAGGCGAAGTTCGTCGTCATCAATTTTGCAGCGCAGGCCCAAGTCCATGGGGGTGGGGGCCTGCCATGGGGCGGACGCCTTGGGCGGGTAGGCGGGCATCGAACGTTCCAGGCTGCGGCGCACGACTTCGGCGAAGCTCATCTCATAGTCGGCGGCGACGCGCTTGGCTTCGCGAAACAGGTGTTCGGGAAGTTGGATTTGGGTTTTTACCATGATGGCAATTTGCCAGCCCAAGGCGGGCCGTCAAGCGGCGGCGAGGCCGGCGAGGACGGGAGACGGACCTAGCGGCGTGATAGGTGCGGTTGGTCGGCACGGCGGAACCCGTTTCGGCGGTGAAGCTGGACCGGGCGCTCGCGGCGCTGCGGCACGGGATCGGGGTCGCAGCGACCGAGCCGACCGTGGGGCCGGTGGCGAAGGCGATTCTGGCGGCGCCGGTTGTGGAGAAAGACAAGAAGGTGGCGCCGGTGAAGAATTTTGGGGCGCTGGACCGATTGTTTCAGCGGTGAGGGGGGCGCGGCAGCGCAACCGGCGGATTCACGCGACAGCGGTCGTGGGTGTGGGGAGAATCGATTTTCCGTGCTTCCGGTGGAACCGGGCCCGAGGGGGCACACGACATGGATGCGCCACCCGAGGCGGACGAAGGAGAGGCCGACGCGGCTGGCGTGACTCACGCCAAAGAGGTGATCATCGGCGTAGCGGGGCGGGATCATACGGTTTTTCGGCGGCGATGAGGCGGGTTAACTTGGTGGGTTGCTCGGATTTCGACTCATCGCCGTGGTCGTCGCGACGTGGCTGGCACCCTGTTTCCAGTGTGTAAGGGCGCAGTGAGCCGCCTACCTAATAAAAGGTAGGCCAATACGCATGAGAAAGGTAAGCGGCGATAGAGACGGATGCCCGATTTTCTGCTTAAGTGCCCCGGTCAGTTTCCTCCTTCAGCTTTCCTGCGCACCATGAAATTCCGTTTTTCCCTGTTCGTCGGTCTGGCGGCCGTGTGGCCGGCAGCCGGCCTTGCTCAGTCGGTCTCGAAACCAAGCTCGGCGGATGCCGCCTGGCTCGACCTCGCCGCCCGTGCCGCTCCCGGCGTAGTTTCCCGTAGCGCCGGGCCGGCGAATTCTGCGGATCAAATCAAGGTGGCCGGCCTCGATTACGCCGAACGGCAAAAAGTCGCCGCTCAGAGCGCGAAGGATTTTTACACGGCTCATCCGGCCGATGCACGTGTGCCGGAGGCCCAAAAGCTGGAGGCCGCGAGCCTGCTGCGTAGTATGTGGCCGCTGCCGGCCGACCGGGGGCAAGCTGCCCTTCAAACCGCCACGGCGTTTGTGACTGACCAGCGTAACGCGACGAAGGACCGCTTCGAAGTGGCCGCGCTGTTGTTCGCGCAACAGCACAAGATTCGCACCAACGGCGGGGCGTTGCAGGACGACGCGGCGGCCTATGAAAAGACGGCGGAGATGATGCAAAGAGAGTTCGGCGACATTCCCGAGGTCTTTGACTATTATCTCGGCGTAGCCGATGCTTCGGACCCCGAGACGGGTATCCGGGCGGCGCGCAAGATCGTGCAGTCGACCGCGTTGGCCCGCACCCAGAAACAAGCGCAGGTCGTCATTGATCGCTACGCTTTGATCGGGTTGCCGCTTGGCGTCGAATTGGCGGATGGCAGGGGAAGATCGGTTGATTTGCGCCGGCCGGGAAGGCCCACGGTGATCTATGTTTGGAGCGCAAAACATGGCGAAAATGACTGGGCGGCCCTGGTTCGCGCGCGGCGTGCGGTGCCGGAGAATACGCAATGGATCTTTGTCGCACTGGATACGACCGCGAGCGAGCAGGCGGCGGTCATGACGAAAATCCCGGTTCGGGGCATTCATTGCCTGCTCAATGATGGTCAACGGGCCGCATTCGCAAAGGAGCTGAAAGTGCGCCGCATGCCCTATGCCTACGTGCTTGGGCGTAGTGGAGCCTTGGCCGGATATGGGCGACCGGCCGACCTCCCGGAGCTGCTTACGCCATTGAGTCGGTGAACTTCAAGACCGCTCCAACATGATTTTACTTTCCTTCATGGCTTCGAATTTCCTGCTCGCGCGAGCGGCGATTGTCCGGGCGGTCTCGAATGGTATTCGCGACACTCGGTTTTGCGTCTTGCTCGCGTTTGCGCTCTGTCCGTGGGCAACTTCATCACTGTTTGCCGCCGTGTCGGTGACCGACACGTCAGCCCCGCACTATCGCGCAAACCCGATCATGCTCAGCGTGAGTGCCGAGGCTGATCCTTCGTAGAACTATAGTGAAGAGCTTACGGATTGCCGTGGGAATTATTACACCCGTGGCACTGAGGGCATTTATTCATTCAGACTGCATGGACTCAATCCGACACTGGGAGTTGTTTCCGCATCGCAGGAAATTTTAGCGGCCGGAGGCAATTATCCCCAAACGATTTCGTCGCTTCCGGTAACCTATTCGGCACCGATGGCCGCCGGATCGTGGTATTTTTATGTCGATGTGAATACGTTCTACTGGGTGGACGGCCGTTGGGAAAGCCGCGGATCCTATGACGAAGAGGGCAACTGGGTGGACGAGGACGACGAGTGGATCCCGCCCAATTCCGGGGGAACCAACGCATTCGATGAAGCATGGCTACCGATCACGATCTCAAACGGCGGCAGCACGCCGCAAACCATCACATGGACCAATGCACCGTCCAGTCCATGGGCCTGGACCAACCGCGGGCCGTTCGCGATGGCGGCAACCTGTTCATCTGGCGGAAACGTCAGATATTCAATCGGCCCGACCTCTGGCTATCCCTGGGCCTTCTCGGTTTCGGGAAACAACCTCAGCTACTGCGGGATGGTCGGGTATTACGACTGGATCGGCAACACGTGGACGGTCCTGATCGAGGCCCCGGCGAGCGCCACGCATGCTTACACTGAATCGGCACCGGTTTCCTGGACACAAGACAAAGGTTAATTAGGCGGCTAAAAGAGTGGCGGGTTGATAATCGCGGCGGGCTTCGAGGGGACTTTTGTAACGGAGTTTCTCGAGGCGCCATT
>CAJAYO010000410.1 GCA_903948415.1 uncultured Opitutia bacterium
CCCCTCCTCCAATGTTTCGTCAAATCCTCTTCTGGCTCCACCTCATCGCCGGACTCATCTCCGGCCTGGTGATCGCGATCCTGTGCTTCACCGGCACCGTCCTCGCGTTTGAAAAGCAGTGGGTCGCATGGTCCGAGCGCGACGCCCGCCAAATCACTCCTCCCGCCGCGGATTCCACCCGTCTGCCGCTCGACGACCTTCGCGCGCGACTCCGCACGGCTCACCCCGACGCCCGCCCCACCTCGTTCATCGTTCAACGCGATCCCACCGCCGCCGTCGCGGTCCTCGTTGGCCGGGGCGGTCCGTACTACCTCGATCCCTACACCGGCGAAATCCGCGAGCCTGCCTCGAAAGCCGTGTCCGCTTTTATGCAGACCATGGTGAGTTGGCACCGCTATCTCGGGTTCGCCGGCGAGACCTCCCGCCCTCGCGGCAAACTGGTCAACGGCCTCGCCAATCTCGCCTTCGCCTTCCTCGCGATCTCCGGCCTCATCCTGTGGCTGCCGCGCATCTGGTCGTGGCGCGCCGTCCGCCCGTCCCTCTGGTTTCGGCCAAACCCCAGCGCCCGCGCCCGCGATTTCAACTGGCACACCACAATCGGTTTTTGGTCCGCCCCCCTCCTGATCGCACTCACCCTCACCGCCCTCCCGATTTCCTTCCGTTGGGCCGGCTCGCTCCTCTACACGGTTACCGGTACACCGCTGCCCGCCTCCGGACCACAAAGCAGTGGCGCCCCCCCGCCCGCCGCCACCGTGACCGCGCCTGCCGCCGGCACCCCGCACGTCTCCGCCGACCTGCTTCTCGCCGCCGCCCAATCCACGCTCCCGGCGTGGCAGACGATCACGCTCCGCTTCCCCGCTGCCGGCGCGGCCCAGCCGGCCACCCTCGCTGTCCGCGAATCTGCCACTTGGCCGCGCACCGCCGTCACCACGCTCCAATACGATCCCTTCACGGCGCAGCTCCTGCGCCGCGATGGCTACGCCGATCTTAACGCCGCCCGCCAGATCCGCGCCTGGACGCGTTACCTCCACACCGGCGAAGCCCTCGGGCCCGTCGGCCAATTCGTCGCCGGACTCGCCTGCCTCGGCGCCCTCGGCCTCGTTTACACGGGTTTCGCGCTTTCCTACCGCCGCTTTTTCTCCCGGCGCGGGTCGCCGCCTCCCCGTACCTAGCCCAGATCAATCACACTTTCCTCAATAAATTCTTTTTCACCGAGCGCACCGAGTTTCGAACCCAGGTCACGGAGCCAAACCCCTTGTTCGCTCTGTGAGCTCTGTGGCCTGGGCTCCGTGCCTTCTGTGAAAAAAGTTTGGCTCAGTTCAGGGTGAAATATCCCGGCGAGGCACGGCCTTGCGACCGATTTTCCGCCGCTGCCGTGTTTTTCCATGCTCGCCCCGCGCCCGCACCAGGCCGTTTTCCTCGCCTGCGCTTTCACCGTGGCTAGCTCCGTCCTGCCCTGCACACGCCTGCCGCCCGCGGCGACGAACCGCGCATCATCCGCCCCACCGTGACAGGGAGAACCGGCGACACCTCCTTCGGCACCGCGCCCGATCCGCGCAAAACCCGCCGCTCCTCCGTCGCCGCCGAAATCGTCCCGGGGGATTCCGCCCCGTCCGGCCGCGACGATCGGTGCGGCGTCACCCTCCCCCCCCGTTCGGCGTCGCGCACCGCTCCCGCACCCAGCTCCGTTAATTCCCCGCCACCGACGCGTCCGTCCCCCTCCGCGCCCTTCCCCATCCCGCGCCTCACCGTGCTGCCGCGCGCCGCAGTCGGCGTCAGTCGTGCGCCCGCCGATGCATTTCTCGGTCTGCCCGCCGCCCCCCATTCGATCCGCAGCGATCGCGCCGAAGCTTGGCTGAACCGCGGCGGCATGGGCACCCCCGACGATTTCGCCGTGAACGGTCGCAGCGTGCGCCTCCGCCTCGGCGACCGCGAAACCACCGTCCAACTCAACGCCAACGGCACCGGCAAATCCGCCCGGACGTGGCGGCGCATCCCCCACACCGACGCGTCCGGTGTCGCCCGCGGCGGCCGGCTCGCTTGCGACCTCGTCTTCCGCGGCGCCGACGGGCTCGACCGCTCCCCGCCTCCCGCTCCCGACGCACTGCCCGACCCCGACGGCCCCCCTCCGGCTCGCCCTCGAAATCGCCTCGCTGCGCCACTCCGCCGCCCTCCTCCCCATCTCCCGCGTGGTCGGCCGCTGCGCTGCGCGGCTCCGGCCGCCATTACCTGCGCTTCACGGCCCGCATCGCGCCCTACTCTCGTGCGCCGGGGCATTGCCGCACCGCACCGCCCCTGCCAGTCTCCGCCCATGAGCATCCGGTTTCACCTCGGTCGGCCCGCGGCCCGGCTGGCCCGCTGCGCCTGCGCTCTCTTGGCTGGATCCGCCGCCGTATCCGCATTCTCCATGCGTATCGTCGTCACCAACGACGACGGTTTCGAAGCGAAAAATCTCCAGGCACTGTTTGCCGCGCTCAAGTCCGCCGGCCACGAGGTGATTCTGAGCGCCCCCTATTCCGATCAAAGCGGCACGTCCGCCCAGTTGGGCTCGGTTCCGGAGGGCGCGCGCACCGGCGCGCCTTCGCCCGGCCGGACGATCGCCGCGGGTTCCCCCGCCGTCGGCCCCACCACCCTCGCCGACGACCAATACTACGTGGACGGTTTTCCGGCCACGGCCGCCCGCTACGGCATCGATGTGCTGGCTCCGGCCAAGTGGGGCGCGGCACCCGATGTCGTGATTTCCGGACCGAACATCGGCAACAATCTCGGCATCATCACCCCGCGCTCCGGCACCGTCGGCGCCGCCATCACCGCGCTGAACCGGGGCGTGCCCGCGCTCGCCGTCAGCGGCGCCGACGGCAACCCGCTCACCGCTCCGCTCCTCGCCGCCCTCACCCTGCGCCTGCTCGCGGCCCTCGAGCACAACGGCAAAGTCGCCCTGCCCGCCGGCATCGGCCTGAACATCAACGCTCCCCCCCTCGACCCCCGCCGCACCGCCGCCTCCTATCGCGTCGCGTTTACCCATCAGGGCTCCGGTCCCGCCGGCGAAACCAGCGTCTTCGCCGAGGGCAACATCGTCACCGTCACCCCAATACAGGGCACCTTCCTCGCCCCGCCCGAGCTCGCAGCCCAAGTCCTGACCCGGATGCGCGGCCTTTTCGCCTCGGCCCCGGCAGTGACCAATCCGAAGATGACCAATCTCTCGATCCGCGGCTACGTCGGCGTGGGCAGCGCCCTGCAGATCCCCGGCTTCGTCGTCTCCGGCACCGTCGCCAAAACCCTCCTCCTGCGCGCCAACGGCCCCTCCCTCGCCCTGTTCGGCATCGCGGACCCCCTCGCCGATCCCCTCATCGAACTCTACGACGGCACCAACCGCCTCGTCGCCACCAACGACAACTGGAGCGACGACCCGGTCGACGCCTCCGCCCTCGCCGCCGCGGCCGCCCGGGCCGGCGCCTTCGCTTGGGCCTCCGCGTCCAAAGACGCCGCCCTCATGGTCACCCTGCCGCCCGGCGCCTATTCGCTCGTGATTCGCGGCGTCGGCGACGCCACCGGCATCGCGCTCCTCGAAACCTACGATCTTAACCTCGACTGAACGCGGCCCCGCCCGGACGCCGCCCGCGTGAGCCCCGGCCGGCCGATCAGTCCTGCCTCGGCCGTCCGCCTCTGAAAATTCCCCGGCGCGGAACCGGTCCGCCCACCGTTCCACGCCCGGACGACGCGCCTCCACCCGGTTTCCCGACATCGCACACCGCCCGGCCGGCCCGCCGGGCCTCCGTAATTTTCCTCCGCGCCCGCGTTGACGTCGCCGCCCCTTTCCCAACCGTCAACGACCCTCATGCCGTCGCCCGACTCCGCCACTCCTCCCGATGCCGCCGCGTGGCTCACCCGCGCCCAGTCCCTCGAAGCGGAGGCCACCCCCGACGCGCTCGCCGCGGCCGCGCGCGCCTACGAGTGCGCGATCACCTTGCTCCGCGCCCGCCCCTCGTCCGATCCCGCCCTCCGCCGCGACCTCGCTCTCGCCCACCTCCATCACGGCAACGCCCTGCAAAAGCTCGCCACCCCCGCTTCTCTCCCCGCCTCCGTCGCCGCCTACGACGCCGTGGTCGCCCTCCTCGCCTCGCCCGACTTCGCCGCCGAACCCGCCGCCCAAAACACCCTCGGCGCCGCCTGGATCAACCGCGGTCATGCCCTCCACCGTCAGGCCACGCCCGATACCCTCGCCGCGGCGGTTGATTCCCACCGCGCCGCCATCGCCGTTCTCGCGGCCCTCCCGCTCCACCCCTCCGCCACCACCGCCCCCGAAGCCGCGTTCAATCATCGCCTCAACCTCGCCGGCGCCTGGACGAACCTCGCCACCACGCTCCTCGACTTCGGTTCAGCCCCCGGCCGTTACACCGCCGTCCGCGACGCCACCACGCAGTCGCTCGATCTCCTCGCCCTCGACGACCTGCCCCGCGCCCACCCGGCCGCCGCCGAGCTTTCCCTCCTCGCCCGCCGCACCCGCTGCGATGCCCTCGGCCACCTCATCTTTGCCGTCTCCGACCCGGCGCTCGCCCGCGACCTCTCCGACGAAGCCGGCGACATCGTCGACGACGGGCTCGCCCTCGTCCGCCACTGGGAACAGCGCGGCGTACCCCATTTCCGCCCGCTCGCCGCACACCTCTACCACTTCGGCGCCCAACTCTACCGCCTGCACCAGCCGCACTTCCTCGCCGAGTTCCTCCTCGAGCATCTCGACCCCGCGCAATCCCCCGGCGCCAGCCCGGACGATCGCACCCTCCACGCCATCGCCGACGACGCCGTCGCCACGGCCCTTCGCACGCTCCGCGCCCCGCGTCTCATCCACGCCGACGATCCCGCCACGCACCGTCAGGTCGAAACCCTCCGCGCCCTCCAGGCCGCCGAACAAAGTCTCGCCGCTCTGCGGCGCGCCCACCTCCCGGACGCGCCCGCCGCCTGAGTTCACCTCGCTCCGCGCCCAAATCACCGTCCCCAACTCCGCCCGGGCCCGCTCGCCTCATCCGCGATCCTCCGCGCGGCCCTTTCCCCCCCGACGGGAAAAACCCGCTCCGCCCGCACACGCCGCCCGCCCGCCCGCAGTTGTCATCTCGACTTGCGCCCCTCCCCGGCTCAGTCGCCGGCGCCGAAGTCTTGCCAGACATCTCCGCCGCCATCCGGAGCCTGCCAGGAGGGTCCCTTCGCCCGCGTGACCTTTCGCCAAGCTGCCGTCAAATGCCCAGCCTCGGCTGAATACGTTCCCCGACCGATCCTCCCCAAACCGGGTCGATTGCCTGCGTCCCCCAAGTTGACGACGAGGATTTCGCCATCTCGCCAAGAAAACCAAGCCCGCAGGTCGGATTGAACACCCGTTCGCCACGGACCGGTTTGGCCGTCGGCGCGACCAGCTCGCGAAACAAACGCCCTAGATGCAAAAAGGTCGCAAAGCGCGCCGGCCCCATTTTGCTCACCGGGCATGAAAGTCAGGTCCTTCCAATCCCGAGGTTGCTGGACCGTGCTGATCACCGTGCTCGCGCTGACCGCCGGGTCTACGTCAGCGCAGGTTATCACTTGGAATATCGGCACCGGCAACTGGAGTTCCGGGGCAAATTGGAATCCCAACGACGTGCCCGACTCCACGGCGAAAAGCGCGACCGTCAACAACGGTGGCACGGTCACGTTGGATGCCTCGTTCACGATCAATAATCTGAGCCTGTCCAACGGCACGATCAACGGCCCGGGCAATCTGAATCTGGCGGGCGCGGGAAGCACGTGGACAGGTGGGACGATGAGCGGCGCCGGCACCACCGCTCTCCTCGCCGGCGGCACCCTCGCCATCCCGAATACGGGCAATCCCACCCTCACCGCCCGCCCTCTCACCAACGCCGGCACCGTCAACTACTCGCCTTCCAGCTACCTCATCCTCAACGGCGCCGGTGGCTCCCTCGCCAACCTCTCCGGCGGCCTCTGGGATTTTAAGAACGACCGCGTCTTCAACGTCACCGGCGCGTGGGCCTTCGACAACCAATCCGGCGCCACCCTGCGCAAATCCACCCTCTCCGGGACCCTCCCCTTCAACCTCCCTCTCACCAACGCCGGCACCGTCGAGGTCCTTGGCGGTATCTTCTCCCTCGACGCCGGCGGTTCCTCCACTGGCGCCTTCGCCCTCGCCGCCGGCAGCACGCTCCGCTTCGCCTCCCACTTCACCCTCGGCGCCGGCGCCACCATCACCGGCACCGGCACGCTCCAAGTGGCTTCTGGCACCACCACCTTCTCCGGCGCGGTCCCCAACCCCACCGCGGCACTGTCCCTCACG
>CAJAYO010000411.1 GCA_903948415.1 uncultured Opitutia bacterium
GCCTTCTCGTCCTTCCCTACACTTTCCCTCTCACTTTCACTTTCACTTTCACCACCTCCGCCCCCGCCGCCGCCAGCGGACCATCCGCCACGACCGCCGCCTTACGCTCGAAACGCCGCCGTAGCTCTTCGCGCGTCCCACCGTGCGCGGGCCCGGGATCGTCCACGCCCGCCGCGCGCTCGCGCTCTTTTCTCCACCGCCGCCTGGCTCTCTGCGGCCAGTGCCCCCGCGGCCGCCCGGTTGCGGCGGTGGGGCGCGCCCTCCCGCACCACCGCTCGCCCGGAAACCGCCGCGGCCGTTGGGCCCGGCGTTCCCGCAACTACGGTGACGCCGCCAGCGAGATGCACACGAGCTGGGAATCGTTGCGCGCAAAGAGACTCCGGTGCGCATAGGCCGGGTGCGACCATGCGATGGGATGCGTGCGGTTGCGCAGCGGCGTCTCGGGCGTGAGGAACTGCGCACTGCTGATCCGCTCGAACCCCGCCGGCGTCAGCTTCGCAATCACGATCTCGCCTTTCTCTGTAGTGATCCAGGTGCGGTCCCCGTGTTGCACAAAATACGCGGTGGCCCAGCGACCGTTGGCCAGCAGCGTCGTATCCTCCCACACGCGGTCGCCGTTCGTCAGATTGAGGCAGCGCATCTCGCCGTAGCTGTCGATGCCGTAGACATAACCGTCGCGCACAAACGGGGTCATGATGATGCTGTGCAGGGCGTCGGTCTTGCGCTCATTCACGCCCTTCCGCTGCCAGAGCAGCGTCGGCGGCGAAGTGTCCCGCGGCAGTTCGTAGAGCCGCGCCCCGTCGTAAAACGCGGAGAGAAAAAGCTTCGTCCCCGACGCGTCGAGCACCGGATCGCCGACATGCAGGATCATGTTGACCGGCTTGTAAGGCTCCTTCCACCACACCTTGCCCGTGGCCGGATCGAGCGCGGCAATCCAAGCGCCGGTCCAGGCGAGCACGACCTCGCGCTCACCGAGCCGGACCAGCCGCGGCGCGGAATACGACGGTTGTCCGTCCAGCGCGCGCCAGCGCTCGCGCCCGGTCTTCACGTCGAGGGCGACCACACACGCATCGGGCGGCCCGCCGACTTGGAAAATCACGACGTCCCCCGCGACGAGCGGCGCACCGGACAGCGCCCAGACATTCAGTTTCGCCCCGTAGTCCGTCGCGAGATCGCGCGCCCAGAGCACCTTGCCCGTCGCGGCATCGAGGGCGTGCGCGTGGCCCATCGCCCCATACGCGAAGGCCCGCCCGGCGACGACGGTCACGGCCGCCCGCGGCCCGAGGGCATAGTCGATGTCGCGGTAGACGCAGGCGTAGCGGTGGGACCAAAGCAACCGGCCGGTGGTGCGATCAAAACACAGCACGCGCTCCTGTTGCTCGGGCGCGTTGACGCGATCCGTCAGAAAAACGCGCTCTCCGGCGACCGTCGGGCCGCTGTAGCCCGGGCCGACGGCGGCGGTCCAGACGGGCTGCAATTGCGGACCGGCGAATTTCTCGACAATGCCGGTCTCGCGCCAGACGCCGTCACGTTGCGGTCCGCGCCACTGCGGCCAGTCGTCGGCCACGAGCGACGGCGTGCCACCGGCCACCATTGCAGCGAAAATCAAGCGGCGGATCAGGGGGAGGGAGCGGGGCATGGTCGCAAGCGATGGGAGACGCAGCGTTGTGGTTCCGGAAAAAACGCGACGCAAGCTTTCCGCCGCTTGGCCGGGCTAACGGGTGGCAACGCTTCGGTCAAAGAGGCCGGAAACGTTAGCCGCCCCGTTGGATCAGAGGGAAAAACCGGGGTCCCGATCCACCGCCGGTCCTGTCATCGTGCTCCTCAGAAAAAAGTGGGCCGCCGGGCTCGGACGGCCAGCTCGGCGGTGAGAGTCAACGCGACGATCTCCGGGCTAATTTTCCACCTCGCATGGGCAGTCACCCCACGGGGGCGCATCGCCCTTTTCCACTGCCCGCCCTGGGCAGGAAAGCCCATGCCACGTAGCACGGGCTTTCCCGCCCGTCGGGTTGAGCCTGTCCCCGAAGAACGGCGAAGCGCTCGACCCACTGGCTTCCGCCGCCGCGCGCTTGCCCTCACTCCTCCGCCCCCGCCCACCTCCCCACCGTGAACGCCCGTGTCCCGCGCTTCCTGCTGCGGCTCGCCGTCTGCACTCTCCCGGTCCGGGCCACACCACCGCCGCCGCCGCTTCATCCGCCCCACCCGTCACCGGCTCCGTGCTCCCCGGTCTCGCCGCCGTCGATCCCGCGATGCTCGGCCTCCTCGGAAAACACGCCTGCCCCGGCCCCCAGCTCGCCGTCGCCGGCCGCGGCTACGGTTTCGCCGACCGCGCCCCCACGCCCCCGCCACCCTCGGCGCGCGCTTGCCCACCTGCGGCACATCCCGCCACGCTGCGCGCACGTGACTCCCCACCCCCCACGTTTCGCGCCCCCGCGTCTCTCCCTCGCTTGGATCCTCGTCGCCGGCGCCCTCCTCCCCGCCGCCCGCGCCGCGCTGCCCGCCGCCGACCTCGAATTTTTCGAAGCCAAAATCCGCCCCGTCCTCGCCCAGGATTGCTACGAGTGCCATCGCACCGGCGGGAAACGCAAAGCCGGCCTCGCCCTCGACCACCGCCAAGCCCTCCTCGACGGCGGCGACTCCGGCCCCGCGATCGTCCGCGGCGATCCCGCCGCCAGCCTGCTCCTTCAGGCGATGCGCCACACCAGCGACGATCTCGCGATGCCGAAGGCCGGCGCAAAACTGGAGCCCGCCGTCATCGCCGATTTCGAGCGCTGGATCAAAATGGGCGCCCCCGATCCGCGCGATACGCCGCCGAGCGACGCGCAAGTCGCCGCCGAAACCGACTGGGACGCCGTCCTGCAGCGCCGCAAAAACTGGTGGAGTTTCCGCCCCCTCCAAACCCCCGCGCTCCCCGGCCTCGCCGCACCCGACGCCAGCC
>CAJAYO010000412.1 GCA_903948415.1 uncultured Opitutia bacterium
AGGCTCGCCGCCGGGAAAGCCCGCGCCGCCGGGTCCGCCGCGCGTTGCGGCGCGCGCGTGGTCGGCCAATTCGGCGGGGGTTTTCCAGCCCTCGGGGGTGAACAGGACGTACCGTTCGGCGCCTTTGAACACGGCTTCCACCTGGTTGTCGGAATGGGCGCTGCCGCGGACCACGCGGCGGCGGACGGCGGACACCATCGGCATGGTGACGAGCGAAAAATCGCTCTGGTCGGTCTGGACGCTGATATCGTAGGTGCGCGCGTCGTCCTCGACCGTGGTGACCCAACGGTAGTTTTTGGCGTCCGGCAGTTTCATCGCGGCGACGATGGCGGTGTCGGTCGGACCGGCGACGAGGGCCGGTCCGAGGCAGGCGAGGACGAGCGCGAGGAGCGCGCGGGGAAGGGCAGGCACGGGCAAACGGCGGGCAGGGATGCTGCGGGATCGGGCCGGCGGTTACGGGAACAGGCCGCGCGCCGCTTTGGCATCCGCGACGCGCTGGATGCCGAGGGTGAGGGCGGCGAGGCGACGGCTGAATTTGAATTTGTCCTGCTGGGCGTCCACCGCGGCCTTCGCCTTGTCGAGCACGCCGAAGAGTTTGGTGAGGACCTCGTCGCGGCCCCAGTAAAAGTTCGAGAGATTTTGGAGCCACTCGAAATAGGAAACGATGACGCCGCCGGCGTTACAGAGGACGTCGGGGATCAGCTCGATGTCGCCGCGGGCTTCGATGATTTTGTCAGCGGCGTTGGTAGTCGGACCGTTGGCGGCCTCGGCGAGGAGGCGGCACTGGAGCTTGGCGGCGTTTTTGTCGGTGATGACGCGTTCGAGGGCGGCGGGGATGAGGACGGTGCACTTGAGCTCGAGGAGCTGTTCGTTGGTGATGGGCTCGGCGCCGTCGAAGTCGCGGAGGACTTTCTGGTAGTGGAGGTAGGTGAGGGCGCGTTTGAGGTCGATGCCCTTGGGGTTGTAGAAGGCGCCGGTGTAGTCGGAGATCGCGACGATTTTGGCGCCGTAGGCGGAGAGGGCGAGGGCGGTTTCGCTGCCGACGTTGCCGAAGCCCTGGATGGCGACGGTGGTTTTGCCCAGCGGGATTTTCATATCCGCGAGGTATTTTTTGACGAGGTAGGCGACGCCGGCGCCGGTGGCTTCGCGGCGGCCCTGGGAGCCGCCGATGGCGATGGGTTTGCCGGTGACGATGGCGGGGGAGATGTGGCCGACGTGATTGGAGTAGGTGTCCATCATCCAGCCCATGATTTTTTCGTTGGTGCCGACGTCGGGGGCGGCGACATCGGTGTGCGGCCCGAGGAAGTTGACCATTTCCTGCATGTAGCGGCGGGAGAGGTGCTCGAGTTCGGTGGGGGAAAGCTGGTTGGGGTCGACCACGACGCCGCCCTTGGCGCCGCCGTAGGGGAGGCCGACGAGCGAGCATTTCCAGCTCATCCACATGGCGAGGGCGGCGACTTCGCCGATGGTGACGCTCTGGTGGAAACGGATGCCGCCCTTGGCGGGACCGGTGGAGAGGTTGTGTTGGACGCGGTAGCCTTCGAAGACGGTGACGCTGCCGTCGTCGCGTTTGACGGGGAGGGCGACGGCGAGACAGCGGCGGGGATACTTGGTGCGGTCGCGGATGGTCTCCGGGAGGCTGATGGCGTCGGCGGCCTTGTCGAATTGGCGGCACGCCATGCGGAAGACGTCGGAATCGTAGAGGGTCGAGACGATGGCTTTGGACATGGGCAGGAACGGGGGGTGAAGATGGGCCCGGGCGCGGCGGCGGTCCGGAACCGTTGGCGATTGGGGCGGAGGATGGTGGGCGCGGGGCGGATTAGCAATTGGCTTCCGGCGAAGGGGGGCTTCAATGCCGTCCCTTATTCCCGCGGAGTCGCTCCGTGCTAACTATGTTCACTGTCATTTTTCAATTTATTCGCTGGGTCTTCGAGAAGTTCGCGACGGGCGTGCTGATCGTGGGGCTGGGCCTCGTCGCGGGCGGGCTGTGGCTGTTTTTGAAGGACAACGTGGATCTGGACCAGTGGCGGCACGAGGTGGTGCGGTCGATCAACGGCGAGCGGACCAAGGTGAAGAGCGCGCTGGCGGACGTGCACAAGCGGATGGACCGGATCTCGGTGGAGATCACCGCCGAGCAGGAGCGCGGGAAGCAGGCGGACAAGATCATGGCCACGCTGCGGGATTTGGAGAGCGTGTGGGACAAGCTGACGGGCGACGCGGAGCAGCAGAAGGCGAATGGGGAGCGCATCGCGAGCCTGACGGCGATGCGGCTGGCGACGACGGCGAAGGTGGCGGCGTTGCAGCAGGATTTCACGCGGACGACGTGGGAGCGCGACGGACTGGAGCTCGCGCTCGGGAAGCTGGACGCGAAACTGACGGTGGCGCAGGAGCAGCAGTCGCGGATCGTGCACTACGCCGAACGGATCTGGGACTACGAACTGGGGCGCGGGCCGATCCGGATGGCGGTGAAGTGGTGGGCGGTCGTGGCGCTCGGGCTGTATTTCTTTGGGCCGACGCTGGGCATGCTCGGGATGTATTTTTTCGTGGCGCCGTGGATCGCGGGCGGGCGGCCGGTGCGGCTGGAAGCGCAGCTTGCGGCGCTGCCGACGGTGAGCGAGAGCAAGGCGGCGACGAGCGTATCGCTGCGGCCGGGGGAGCGGCTGTGGGTGAAGGAGCGGTTTTTGCAGTCGTCGGACGAAGGGCTGAAGCGGACGTCGCGCTACGTGCTGGACTGGACGATTCCGTTGACGTGCTTCGCGACCGGGTTGGTGGAACTGATCGAGCTGAGCCATCGCGGAGCGAGCGGAGAGGCGCAGCTGACGCTGTCGAATCAGGGCGATCCGCACAGCGAGCTGGCGGTGGTCACGCTGGCGGAGGGGGCGTCGCTGGTGTTGCGGCCGAGTTTTCTCGCGGGGGTCGTGACGGCGGAGGGGCGGGGGTTGAAGATCCGGCGGCGGTGGCAGCTGTTTCGCTGGCAGGCGTGGGTGACGCGGCAGTTCCGTTTTTTCGAGTTTGTCGGGCCCTGCCAGCTGGTGGTGGCGGGGAGCCGCGGCGTGCGGGTGGAGCAGTTGTTGGAGCGCGACGGCGGCGGGTTTGCGGCGCGGCGGACGAACCAAAATGCGACGATGGGCTTCACGCCGAATCTCGACTACCGGCCGGCGCGGGCGGAGACGTTTTGGAGTTACTACCGGGGGATGAATCCGCTGTTCGACGACCTGTTTGCGGGCAAGGGGATTTTTCTCTGCCAGCAGGTGTCCACGGGCGGCGACGCGAAACAGGCGCGGAAATTTTGGTCAGGTCTGTGGGGCGGGGTGATGAAGGTGTTTGGGCTGTAACCGCCGCGCCGGCGCCGGGACGGCGGGCGGGCGGGCCGGCTCGAATGGTCACGGGCCCACGGGGGAGTTGCGAAGTTGGGGGCGGTGGCTTTCGGTGGAGCGATGCTTTTCAAACTCGCGTCCGACTATCAGCCGACGGGCGACCAACCGTTGGCGATCGAGAAGCTGGTGGCCTCGGTGAACGCGGGGAACAAGCACCAGACGCTGCTCGGCGTGACCGGGTCGGGCAAGACGTTCACGATGGCGAACGTGATCGCGCGGACGCAGCGGCCGACGCTGATCGTCTCGCACAACAAGACGCTGGCGGCGCAGCTTTACTCGGAGTTCAAGAGTTTTTTCCCCGACAACGCCGTCGAGTACTTTGTCAGCTACTACGACTACTACCAGCCGGAGGCCTACATCGCGTCGAGCGACACGTTCATCGAGAAGGATTCGTCGCGGAACGAGGAGCTCGAGCGGCTGCGGATGTCGACGACGAGTTCGCTGGTGTCGCGGCGCGACGTGATCGTGGTGGCGAGTGTGTCGTGCATCTACGGCTTGGGGTCGCCCGAGGAGTTTTCTTCGATGAAAATTTCGATGCAGCGGGGCGCGCCGCTCGGGCGGCAGCGTTTTTTGGAGCGGCTCGTGGACAATATTTACGAGCGGAACGATTACGAGTTGAAGCCGGGGCGGTTCCGGGTGCGCGGGGATACGGTGGACGTCATGCCCTCGTATCTGGAGCACGGGCTGCGGGTGGAGTTTTTCGGCGACGACGTGGAGGGGTTGAGCGAGTTCGATCCGCTCACGGGCGAGGTGTTGCGGACGCTGGAGCAGTTTGATCTCTACCCGGCGAACCAGTACGTGACGAGCCGCGGGAAACTGGAGCCGGCGATCTGCGCGATCCGGGCGGAGCTGGACGAGCGGGTGGCGTTTTTCGAGAAGAACGGCCAATACCTCGAGGCGCAGCGGATCCGCATGCGGACGAACTACGACTTGGAAATGCTGCAGGAGATGGGCTTTTGCAACGGCATCGAGAACTACTCGCGGCACATGACGGCGCGGAAGCCGGGCGAGCGGCCGTTTTGCCTGATCGATTTTTTCCCGAAGGATTTTTTGGTGATGGTCGACGAGAGCCACGTGACGCTGCCGCAGATCGGCGGGATGTTCAACGGGGACAAGGCGCGGAAGACGACGCTGGTGAATTTCGGTTTCCGGCTGCCCTCGGCGCTGGAGAACCGGCCGCAGAGTTTCGAGGAGTTTCAGCAGGTGACGGGCCAGACGCTCTACGTGTCGGCGACGCCCGCGGAACTGGAGCTGAAGCTGTCGAGCGTCGTGGCGGAGCAGCTGATCCGGCCGACGGGCCTGATCGATCCGGAGATTGTGCTGCGGCCGACGAAAAACCAGGTGGAGCATCTGATCGGCGAGATCAAGGCGGCGACGGCGGTGGGCGAACGGGTGCTCGTGACGACGTTGACCAAGCGGTTGTCGGAAGATCTGACGAGTTACCTGCGGGAGGCGAAGATACGGGTGGAGTATCTGCACTCGGACATCGACGCGATCGAGCGGGTGGAGATTTTGCGGAATCTGCGGCTGGGGAATTTCGACGTGCTGGTCGGCATCAATTTGCTGCGCGAGGGCCTCGACCTGCCGGAGGTGGCGTTGGTGGCGATCCTCGATGCGGACAAGGAAGGGTTTCTGCGCAGCGAGACGAGTCTCATCCAGACGGCGGGGCGCGCGGCGCGCCACGACAAGGGGCGCGTGATTTTCTACGCCGATAAGGAGACGGATTCGATCAAGCGGACGATGGCGACGGTGAAGTATCGGCGCGAGCGGCAGATCGCCTACAATCTGGAGCACGGCATCACGCCGCGCAGTGTGAAGCGGACGGCGCAGGCGAGCCTGCAGGTTTACGACGGTTCGGGGGTGCGGCCGGACGACGAGCCGATGGTGGCGGAGAACGCCGACGATGTCGCGGCGGTGATCGCGGAGCTCGAGGAGGAAATGCAGGAGGCGGCCGGCCGGCTGGAGTTCGAGCGGGCGGCGTTGTTGCGCGACCAGGTGAACGCGCTCAAGAGCGGCGACTACCGGAAATCGGCGCTGGCACCCGCGAAGGAGTATCCGAAGGCGAAGGCGAACGTCGTCGGGCGGCCGAAAAAGGCGCGGCGCTGACGCGGGACGGGGCGGTGGCGCGGATCCCGGCGGCGCGGGATCAGTTTCCGCCCTTGGGGGCGGGCGCGCCGCTGCCGCGGACGGCCTGCGCGGTCTGCTCGGCGGTCAGGGTGCCGGTGGGCGAGATGCCCTGGACGGTCTGGCCCTTCCGCACTTTGACGGGGACATTGGAGCCGAGCGGGGTGACCCACTCGTATTCGCCGTCGTCGGCCTTGGCGTTTTTCGACGGCGTGGCGGCACATCCGGCCAAGCCGATGGCGACGAGGGGGGCAAGCGCGAGAACGGCGAGGCGGAATCTGGCCATGGGAACGGGGGCGCGGAGGCTGGGCGGAATCAGGCGTGGACTTTTTGTCGGGACGTTTTGAGGACGCCGATGTGCGTGAGGTTGCGGTAGCGTTCGGCGAAATCGAGGCCGTAGCCGACGACGAATTTGTCGGGAATTTGGAAACCGACGAGGTCGGCCTCGAAGGGGACGACGCGGCGGCCTTTTTTGTCGAGCAGCACGCAGACGCGGAGGCTCGCGGGCTGCATGCCGCGGATCATGCTGGCGATGAGGGAAAGCGTGCGGCCGGTGTCGAGGATGTCGTCGACGATGAGGACGTGGCGGTCGGTGACGTCGAGGGTGAGGCCGTGGACGAGTTTGGGGGTGCCGTGGGATTCGGTGGCGTTGCCGTAGCTCGTGGTGCGAATGCAGTCGAGGCGGACGGCGTTGTCGATTTCGCGCAGGAGATCGGCGGTGAAGAGGATCGCGCCGTTCATAATGGCGACGACGGTGATCTCCTCGTCGCCGTAGATGCGCTTGAGTTCGCGTCCGAGGGACTTCACGCGGCGGCTGATCTGCGCCTTGGTGACGAGCACGCTTTCGAGATCGGAGTGGATGGCGGGGGATTTTTTCGCGGGCATGAACGATCCAGTTGAGAGTTGAGGGGGAAGAGTTGAAAGACGGAAATGCGCGGGGCGAGGCAAAGTTGTGCGGCCCGGCGGGGCGGGGGTTAATTCTTTTGACAGGGCCGGGGGCGGGACCTTGCGTCGCCGGGCAGACCTCGCCGGCATGATTTCCATTCGCATTCAGCACCTCACGAAGCGATTCGGCCCGGTCACGGCGCTGCACGGGCTCGACTTGGAGATCGCGCCGGGCGAACTTTTTTTTCTGCTGGGTCCGAGCGGCTGCGGCAAGACGACGCTGCTGCGGTGTTTGGCGGGGTTCTATATCCCCGACGCGGGGACGGTTTTTTTCGGCGACGAAGACGTGACGCGGCTGGCGCCGCACAAGCGGAACACCGGAATGATGTTTCAGAGCTATGCGCTGTGGCCGCACCTGTCGGTGGCGGAGAACGTGGCGTTCGGTCTGGAGGAGCGCAAAGTGGCGAAGGATGAGATCCGGCGGCGCGTCGGTGAGGCGTTGGAGTCGGTGCGCATGGGGGCCTATGGGGAGCGGAAACCGAACCAGTTGTCGGGCGGCCAGCAGCAGCGGGTGGCGCTGGCGCGGGCGCTGGTGATCCGGCCGCGGTGTCTGTTGCTGGACGAGCCGCTGTCGAATCTGGATGCGAAGCTGCGGCTGGAGATGCGGACGGAAATCCGGCGGGTGTGCCAGGAGTTCAAGCTGACGACGGTCTATGTGACGCACGACCAGAAGGAGGCGTTGTCGATTTCGGACCGGATGGCGATCATGGACGGCGGGCGCATCCGGCAAGTGGGGACGCCGCGGGAGGTTTACCGGAGGCCCGGGTGCAAGCTGGTGGCGAACTTTATCGGGGAAACGGATTTTCTGGAGGGAAAACTGGTGAGCGCGGGCGGCGGGTGCGCGGTGGTGGACACGGCGCTGGGGCGGTTCGAGGGCGTGATGGGTGACGCGACGGCCACGCCGGCGGTCGGGGCGGCGGTCACGCTGTCGGTGCGGCCGGAGAGTTGGGTGCTCGGGCGGGCGGCGCCGGCGCGGAACGGGGTGAAAGGGCGGATCGGCGGGTGCGTTTACCTCGGCGAGGCGGCGCAGTATGATTTTGTGGCGGCGGGCGGGGTGGCGCTGAAAATCGTCGAGTTGAATCCCCGTTTTGTGGACCAGTCGGGGCGGGGCGAACTGTTTGCGAGCGCCGAGCCGGAGGATGTGGTGGTCCTGACCGAGTGAGGCGGCCATGCTGAAGCAGGCGTGCATCATTCTGGCATTGGTGGCGACGGTGGCGCTGCCCTTTGCGTTGCGGCCGGCGCAGCGGGCGCTAGGCAAGGCGGACGACACGCTGGTGATCATCACGCCGCACAACGAGGCGACGCGTTTCGAATTTGGCCGGGGCTTTCAGGCGTGGTACCGGGAGCGGACGGGTCGGCCGGTGTCGGTCGACTGGCGCGTGGTGGGAGGGACGAGCGAGATCGCGCGGGTGATCGAGGGCGCCTACCACGCGGCGTTCGAGCGACGGTGGACGGCGCAGGCCGGGCGGCGCTGGAGCGCGGAGATCCAGGCGGGTTATGTGCAGCCTGATCTGCCGGCGGCGGCGTCGGCGGAGGTGCGGGCGGCGCGGGCGGAGTTCATGGCGTCGGACGTCGGGTGCGGGATCGACCTGTTTTTCGGCGGCGGCAGCTACGATTTTGTGCGGCAGGCGCAGGCGGGGCGGATCGTGCCGTCGCGCGTGCGGCAGACGCATCCGGAGTGGTTTTCCGCGGCGGTGATCCCGCGGACGTTTACGGGTGAGCAGTTTTGGGACGACGAGGGGTGCTGGGTGGGGAACGTGATCAGCAGCTACGGGATTCTCTACAACGCCGACGCGCTCGCGCGGCTGAACCTGTCGCCGCCGACGGCGTGGGCCGATCTGGGCGGGGCGGGGTATCTGGGGGCGCTGGCGCTATGCGATCCGACGAAGAGCAGTTCGATGGCGAAGGCGTTTGAGAACATCGTCCAGCAGGAGATCTGGCGGTTCGAGCGCGCGAAGGCGGGGACGGGGGACGCGGCGGAGCGGACGGTGGTGAGGGAGGGATGGACGGAGGGCCTGCGGGTGGTGCAGCGGATCGCGGCCAATGCGCGCTACTTCACGGACTCGTCGCAGAAACCGCCGATCGACGTGGCGCAGGGTGACTGTGCGGCGGGCATTTGCATTGATTTCTACGGGCGGGCGCAGGCGGAGGCGGTGGCGTCCCGCGGGGTGTCGCGGCTGGGGTTTGTCACGCCGCGCGGCGGCACGGTGAACTCGGTCGATCCGATCGCGCTCTTGCGGGGGGCGCCGCACCGCGAGGTGGCGGAGCGGTTTATCGAATACACGCTGACGCCGGAGGCGCAGAAGCTGTGGAATTTCAAGCCGGGCACGGCGGGCGGGCCGGAACGGTTCGCGCTGCGGCGGCTGCCGGTGCGGCGGGATTTCTACGAACACACGGAGTGGAAAACGCTGCGGAGCGATCCCGACGCGGCGCCGTTTGCCGATCCGTTTCCGCTGGTGTACCGGCCGGAGTGGACGGGGCATCTGATCCGCGAGTTGGCGCTGGTGGTGCGGGTGATGGGGCTCGACAGCCATGCGGAGCTGAAGGCGGCGATGCGCGCCATCAACGCGGTACGAGCGACCGACGGCCCGCGGGCCGAGGCGGCGTTGGCGAAGCTGGCGGACGTGGGCGCGGTGGATTACGAGCAGGTCAACGGGCTCATCCGACGGACGCTCCGGGCCAAAAACAAAGTTGACGAAGTGCGGCTGACGACGGAGCTCGGGGAGCGGTTTCGCCGCCAGTATCGCGAGGCGGAGGCGATCGCACGGGGCGAAAACTAGTCAGCGCGGGGTCGTGCGCCGGTAAACGGCGGGATCGCGTTTCTCCACGGGGCGATCCGGCAGGGGCAGCGGCGTGAAGCCGAATGGCGCGGAGAGGCCGTGGGCGTCCTGTGTGACCGGATGCTGGCGCGGAGATGCTGGAGGCGCGGGGGCGACGCGGGGAGCGTCAGCGCGGCTTTGGTGAGGTTGTGGCCGCGGTGGGCCGCCAGCACGGAGACGTCGCACAGGTAGGCGAACGTCGCGGAGTCGGTGATGACCCGGACGAGGCCGATCGGGGGGCCGTCGGGCGCCTGGACGCCGAGGCAGAGGGCGTTTTCGAGGGCCCGCGCGACCACGTCGCGTGGGCTGCCGGCGGTCGGCAGGCGGCGGCGCTACAGAACGGAGAAGGCGGCGGCGAAGGCGGCTTTGTCGGGAGCTTTGAAGAACGAGGTGCCGGCTACGAACGTATCGGCGCCGGCCGCACGGCAGGCGGCGGCGGTGGCGAGGTCAATGCCGCCGTCGACCTCGAGGCGGAAGTTTAAGGAACGTTCGCGGCGCCAGGTGGCGAGCTGGGTGAGTTTCGGCAACATGTCGCGCCGGAAGGGCTGGCCGCCGAAGCCGGGTTGCACGGTCATGACGAGGATCAGGTCGACTTGGTCGAGGAAGGGCTCGACGGCGGCGACGGGCGTGCCGGGATTGAGGACGAGGCCGTTTTGGCAGCCAAGGGCGCGGATGTGCGCGAGGGTGGCGGCGTGATCGTAAGCGGGCTCAATGTGAATGCTGATAAGGTTGGAACCGGTTTTCGCGAAGGCTTCGACGTAACGCTGTGGTTCGGCGAGCATCAGGTGCGTATCGAAAAAAAGGTTGATCCCGGCGCGGCGCAGCGCGGCAAACGTCTCGGGTCCGAAGGTGAGATTGGGGACGAAGTGCCCGTCCATGATGTCGCAGTGGAGCCAGGTGAGACCGAGATCGGCGACGCTGCGGGCGCTGGCGGCGAGATGGGCGTGGTCGCCGGCGAGGAGGGACGGAGCGAGGAGCGGGACGTGCGGCGAAGACATGACAGCGCACAGACTGGGAACGGTGCGGCGAAAAGCTCAATCCCGGACTGCGCGGCGGGAGCGGAGACGAGCCGCAACGGAGCCCCGGCGGAGTTCGGGGCGCGCGCGATCAGGGGAGCCGGGGCGGCTCACCACACGTCGAGGGCGGCGTGGGTGACCTTGGCGGCGAGAGATTCGGCGAGGAGCGGGAGCGTCTGGTACTCGCTCTGGAGCTGGCCGCTGTCGGTGAAGGCTTCGCGCTGCACGGAGATCGGGCGATTTTCGAACAGGGCCTTGTTGGCCCGGCGATCGCGGAGCGTGGCGGTCGTGGCGAGGGTGAGATTGAATTTGCGCGCGAGCCCGGTGTCGCCTTCGCGGACGGTTTGGACGTCGCGGCGGTAGCTCGTGATGGTGACGGCGAGGGTGGCGTCGGCGGCCTCGGGGGCGTTGACGAGGGTGACGCGGCCGTCCCGGGCGAAAGCTTCGCGCAGCTGGGTCGAGAGCAACGCGCGCGCCTGGGGGAGGAGCGTCTTGTTTTCCACGGGCTCGAGGTAAAGCGTCTGAAAGGTGAGTTTGCCGGCCGCGCCGGTGCCCAGTTGGTAGTGAGCGCAGCCCGGGCCAAAGAGGAGGACCGCGGACAGGAGACAGAGGACAGCGGACAGAGGACGGAGCACAGGAGAGAGGAGACGGAGAGCGGACATGTGGCTTGGTTCTTCGCGGTGCTCGGAAGGAGAGACTGAAAAGGCGGGCGGGGCGCCCGCGTTCCGGGTGTTACCGGACTTAGAAGAACCAGAAGCGCTTTTTCTTGGGGGCGTCGCCCTCGGCCTTGCCCTCGGGGGCGACCTTCTTGCCGGAGGCCTTGGCTTCGACGTCGACCAAGCGGAGCTTGGCGCGGCCGGCGATCGGGGACTCGGGATAGGAGGTGATGGCCTCGTTGTAGAAGACTTTTGCGGCGGTGTAGTTGTTGCGTTTGTAGAAGTAGAAATCGCCGATCTTCATTTTGCTTTCGGCGAGCATGTTCTTCATGCCGTCGAGACCCTTTTCGGCGGCGGCGACACCGGCGTCCGAGGGGAAAAGGAGCATGAAGTCGGTGAAGTAGGTGATGGCTTCGTTGGTTGCGGCCTGGTCGTAATAGGGGCCGTCGACGAGGGTGGCGTGGGTCTGGCCGAGCTTCAGATAGGCGTCGGGGGCGAGGAGGCTCTGGGGGTAATTGTTGACCATGCGGTCGAGGGCGTCGATGGCGTCTTCGATCTGGTTCAGCTTCTGGTGGCCGCGCGCGATGTTCATCAGGGAGAGCGGGGCGTAGTCGCTGTAGGGGGCGTTGACGAGAATGGTCTCGAAGTATTCGAGGGCCTTGTCGCGGGCGCGGAAGCCGGGCAGGAGTCCCCAGAGCATGCGGCCGCGGGCGCCGTCGAGGAGGGCGCTGGCGATGCGGTATTGTTCGCCGATGATTTCGTTGAAGCGTTTGGTGTTGGGGTAGCGGCCGACGACGCCCTGGAAGTCTTCGAAGGCCTTTTGGAAATCGCGGCCGGCGAGGCGGAGGTGGGCGGAGCGGTAGAGGGCCTCGGGGGCGTAGATGGAATTCGGATATTTCTTGGCGACATTGCCGTAGGCGCGGATGGCGGAGCGGCGGGAGCCGGCTTCCTCGCTCTTGCGGGCGCTGTTCATGAGGTCGAGGGCCTTGCGGCCGTCGTTGCCGGCGAGGCCGGCGAGGGCGCCGCCTTCGACGCGCCAGCCGGATTGCGGATCCCACACGAGGTCGGCGCGGGAGGCGGTCGCGAAGAGCCCGAAGAAGGTGGACAGGAGGACGAGGAAGCGCAGAGCGCTGGCGGAAGGGAGACGCATCGAGAAAATTGGTTACCAGCGAATCAGGGCGCTTCCGTAGGTCAAGCCCGCCCCAAAAGCCACGAGCAGAGTGAGGTCGCCGGACTTGATCCGGCCGGTGCGGCGGGCTTCGTCGAGGGCGAGAGGGATGGAGGCGGCGGAGGTGTTGCCGTAGCGGTCGACGTTGACGAAGAAGCGCTCCATCGGGAGCTCGAGGTAGGCGGAGATGGCCTCGATGATGCGGAGGTTGGCCTGATGGGGAATCACGAGCGAAATCTGATCAGCGCGCAGGTGATGTTGTTCCAAAATATCCCGGGCGGCCTCGTCCATGACGCGCACGGCGAGTTTGAAGACTTCCTTGCCCTTCATCTTGAGAAAATGGCTGCCCGCGGCGATCGACGCGGCGGTGGCGGGGGCGTTGGAGCCGCCGCCGGGGATGCACAGGAGGTCGACGCTGGCGCCGAGGGCGCCGAGTTTGGTGCCGATGAGACCGAGGCCGGGCACGGGCGATTTGCCGACGATCACGGCGCCGGCGCCGTCGCCGAAGAGGACGCACGTCGTGCGGTCTTTCCAATCGACGATGGCGGAGAGTTTTTCGACGCCGATGATGAGGGCGTGGCGGTAGCGGCCGGAGGCGAGCATCGCGCAGGCGGTATCGAGCGCGTAAAGAAAACCGGTGCAGGCGGCGTTGAGATCGAAGCACGCGGCGTTCGTCGGCACGCCGAGTTTTTGTTGGATGATGCACGCGGTGGCGGGCATCGGCATGTCGGGCGTGATGGTGGCGACGATGAGAAGGTCGATGTCGGCAGGCTGCAGGCCGGCGTCGGCGAGGGCGCGGCGGGCGGCGTGGACGCCCATGTCGGAAGTGGCTTCGCCGGGGGCGGCGATCCGGCGTTCGCGGATGCCGCAGCGGGTGCGAATCCATTCGTCGGAGGTGTCCACCGTCTGTGAGAGCTCGGCATTGCTGAGGATGCGCTCGGGAGCGTAGGATCCGGTGCCGAGGATGACGGTGGAAAGCGGGGACATGCGGTGGGCGCGGGGGAAGCGACGCGAGGGGGCGCTTCAGGACGCGACCGTCGGCGGCGGCGCGGCGAGCAGGGCGTTGGCGCGGGAGATGTCGGCCCCGATGCGGCTGTTCATGTCGGCCTTGATGATTTCGTGGGCCGCGCGGATGGCGTTTTTGATCGCGTAGCGGGTGGAGGAGCCGTGCGCCTTGAGAATGTTGCCGTTGAGGCCGAGGAGGGGGGCGCCGCCATAGCGTTCGGGGTTGATGCGCTCCTTGAGGGCGTTGAACGCGCCTTTGGAGAGGAGGGCGCCGGTGGCGCGCAAGGGGTTGGCCTGAAGTTCCTCCTTGAGCATGGCGGAGAAGAATTTCACGAGCGACTCCCAGCTCTTGAGCATGATGTTGCCGACGAAACCGTCGCAGACGACGACGTCGACGTGTTCGGCAAAGACGTGGAAGCCTTCGATCGACCCGGAGTAATTGATGAGGTCGCCGACGCGGCGGAGCATGTCGTTGGTCTCGGTGATGAGGGCGTTGCCCTTGCCCTCTTCCGTGCCGATAGTCATCAGGCCGACGCGGGGGGATTTGATGCCGAGCATGACGCGGCAATAGTGGCTGCCGAGAATGGCGTTGTGGACGAGGTGCTCGGGTTTCGCGTCCGGGTTGGCGCCGGCGTCGATGAGGACGAAGTGCCCGCCCTGACGCGGGCAGATGGCAGCGAGGGCGGGGCGGGCGACGCCTTCCATCATGCGGAGGCGAAGGGTGCCGCCGGCCATGAGCGCGCCGGTGTTGCCACAGCTGACGACGACGCCGGCCTCGTGATTTTTGACCAGTTCGATGGCGCGAACCATCGAGGAGTCTTTTTTCTTCTTCAGCGCCTGGAGCGGCTTGTCGTCCATCGTCACCACCTCGGAGGCGTGAAAGACGGACAGCCGGGGCTCAGCGGTGAGACCCGCGTGGTCGAGCAGGGGGCGGAGAACCGCCTGGTCGCCGACCAAGGTGATCCCGCTGATCGCGTGATACTGGTGGAGGGCGAGTTTGACTGCGGCTACGACCTCGGAAGGCCCGAGGTCACCGCCCATAGCGTCAACTGCGACGCGCCCGCCGGCGCCGGACGTGGTAACCATCGCGGGGATGGCGAATAAAAACTAAACGGACGAGGTCAGACCTCGACGTTGAGAACCTGACGGCCGCGATACATGCCGTTCTTGGGGTTCACGCGGTGAGGGCGGAAAGCGCTGCCGTCGGTCGGATCTTTCGCAAACTCGGGTGCGATGAAAGCGTTGGCCGCACGGCGGTTAGCGCTGCGGCGTTTGGACTGTTTGCGTTTCGGATTGGCCATGGGAGGAAGTGTATTTGAGTGCGTGCGCTGCCTAAACAGTACCCGCGGGTTTTGTGAAAAGGTCGGAGTAAAGAGCGGCCGTTTGGCGCGTCAAGCGCCATAATCGTCTTTGCCTAATCGTCTTTGCTCAGAGGTAGAACACCACCGCGAGCGCCGCGGCGAGGACGAGACGGTAATACGCGAAGGCCGCGAGGCCGTGCCGCGTCAGCCAGTGAACCAGGAATTTCACACACACCGCGGCCGTGACGGCGGCCACCAAGGCGCCGAGGAGAACGTGGGACCAGCCGAAGACCTGGATCATCGCGGCGCCGGACTTGTAGCTCTTGAATACCGCTGCGGCGGTGAGCGTGACAAAACCGAGGAGGAAGCTGAATTCGGCGGCGCGGCGCGGATCGAGTCCGGCGAAATAGCCGCCGACGATCGTGGTCATCGAACGGCTGGTGCCCGGCCACATGGCGACGCACTGGAGGGCGCCGATGCCGGCGGCGGCACGGGGCGTCAGATCGGCGAAATCGGAGCGGGCGGGCGTGAGCACGGCGCGGCGCCGACGCCAAAATTCCGCGTAGAGCATGAGAACGGCGCCCGCGACCTGGGCGATGATGACGGCGCCGACGGAGAACAGGTGGGCGTTGATCCAGTCGTGGGCGAGGAGCCCGACAATGACCGTGGGAATGAACGCGATCATGATGCTGATAAAGAGGCGGAGGCCCGCGGGATCGCGGCCGAGGAGGCCGCGGAGCATCGATATGAGCGGCGTCCAATAGAGCAGGGCGACGGCGGCGATGGCGCCGAACTGGATCACGACCGTGTAGGTGTCGGCGGCGAGTTTGAGCGTGAGCGGGATGCCGGCCGGGTATTTCGGCGACGGCGGCTTATACCAGAGCGGCTGACCGTCGCGGGCGGAGAGCGGTTTTTCCGATTCGAGATGGAGCAGGCGCGTGGCGATGATGAGGTGCCCGGTTGACGAGATCGGGAGAAACTCGGTGACGCCCTCGACGACCCCGAGGATGATCGCGTCGGCGACGCTCAGTTCGGCAACGGGTGCGGCCGGGTCCGTTCCCGGCGCGGCGGTTTTGGGCTGGGCGAAGAGCAGCGGGGCCAGGGTCAGGGCAACAAGGACAACGATTTTTCGCACGCGGCGTTGGTTTCAGTTTCAGCGCGCGGGCGCAAATTTATTTGCGGCGCGCGGGCGGGCCGCCTCACTGAGCACCCATGTCCACGCTCGCCACGCTCACGCTCCAACTGGCCACCGGCCGCGATCTGTCCGCCGGCGACGTCGAGGCCGCGGCCGGGGCGTTGGCGGCGACGGAGGCGACGGACGACGCGAAGGCGGCGTTTCTCGAAGCGCTGGGGACGAAGGGGGAGACGGCGGCGGAGGTGGCGGCGTTTGCGACGGCGTTTCGGGCGCGCGCGATCAATCCGGGCGTGGAGGCGTGGGCGCCGCGGGCGATCGATATCGTCGGCACGGGCGGAGATCACGCCGGCGGATTCAATATTTCGAGCATGGTCGTGCTGACGCTCGCGTGTGCGGGCGTGACGGTGATGAAGCACGGTAACCGGGGCATCACGTCGAAATGCGGCAGTGCGGATTTGCTGGCCGCGCTGGGGGTGGATCTGGAGGCGCCGCCGGCGAAACTGCGGAGCGCGCTGGACGAGCTGGGCTTCGTGTTTTTTTTCGCGCCGGCCTATCACCCGACCTTCCGGCACATTGCCCCGGTGCGGAAGCTTTTGGCGGCGCGGGGGCAGCGCTCGGTGTTCAACATCCTGGGGCCGTTGATCAATCCGGGGCGGCCGGCGCACGTGTTGCTCGGGGTGTTCGCCGAGCCGTGGGTGGCAAAGCTCGCCGGCGCGCTCGACACGCTCGGGGCGCAGGCGGGACTGGCGGCCCACGGGGTGATCGCGCCCGGGCGCGGGATCGACGAGCTGACGACGGCGACGGCGAACCGTGTGCAGGGTTTCGGCCGGTTGCGCGACGTGAGCGGGACGTGGCAGGCGGCGGACTACGGGCTCGCGGCCACGGCGTTCGAGGATTTGCAGGGGGGCGATCTGGCGACGAATGTCGCGATCGTGGCGGCGGTGCTCGCGGGGCGCGGGCCGCAGGGTTTGGTGGATACGATCGCGCTCAACGCGGCGGTGGCGTTGTGGATCGTCGGCCGGGTGCCCACGGTGCGGGACGGGATCGGGCCGGCGCGGGAGCTGTTGCTCGGCGGTGCCGTGGCCAAGAAAATTGCGGCGACCCGGGAGTTTTATCGTTCATGACGAGGACGTATTTCGGCACGGACGGCGTGCGCGGACCCTATGGCGGACCGGTGATCAACGAGGCCTTTGCGGCGCAGTTGGCGCAGGCCGCGGTGCTCTGGCTGCGGGGCGCGGGCGAACGGCGGCTGAACAGCGGGGCGAGGGGGGCGCGGCCGGACGCGGTGGGGGAACGGCGCGGGACGGCCGGGGTGGGCCGGGTGCTCATCGGCCGCGACACGCGGGCGTCGGGAACGGCGTTGGCGGCGGCCGTGGCGCGGGGGTTGCGCGCAGCGGGCGCGGAGCCGATTTCGCTCGGGGTGTTGCCGACGCCGGCGGTGGCGCGGGCCGTGCGCACATCGGGGGCGCGGCTGGGCGTGGTCATCACGGCGTCGCACAATCCGGCCGCGGACAACGGCATCAAGTTTTTCGGACCGGGCGGCGTGAAACTGACCGACGAGGAGGAGGCGGTGATCGAGAGCCACCTGGGTGCGCCGGTCGGGGCGGCGGAGCGGGCCGTGGAGACGGAAGCGGGGGCGGCGGAGGATTACATTACGACGGCGCAGGCGCTGTTGCCGGCGGGCGCGCTGGCGGGCTGGCGGATCGTGCTGGATACGGCGAACGGGGCGACGTGCGGCACGAGCCCGGCGGTGCTGCGCGGGCTGGGCGCCGAGGTCACCGGCCTCGGGGACATGCCGGACGGAAAAAATATCAACGCCGGGGTGGGCAGCGAGCATCCGGAGCGGCTCGCGGAAATCGTGCGCGGGAGCGGGGCGCGCCTGGGCATCGCGCATGACGGCGACGGCGACCGGTGCATTTTGTGCGACGAGCGGGGCGAGGTGCTCGATGGCGACGAGATTCTGACGCTCCTGGCGACGCATGCGCTGGCGCAGGGCCGGCTGGCGAAGAACACGCTGGTGGTGACAGTGCAAAGCAATCTCGGCGTCGATGCGGCGCTCGCGGCGGCGGGCGGGCGGGTGTTGCGCACGTCGGTGGGCGACCGCTACGTGATCGAACGGATGTTGGCGGAGGGCGCGACGCTCGGCGGTGAATCGAGCGGACACATTATTTGTGCGGACATTTCCCCGACGGGCGACGGGTTGGTCGCGGCCCTGAAGGTCATCGAGGTGATGCTCGCGACGGGCCGGCCGCTATCGGATTTGCGGCGGGTGATGCGGAAGTTTCCGCAGCTGACGGCGGCGCTGAAGGTGCGCGAGAAAATCCCGTTGGAAAAACTCCCCGGGGTCACGGCGGCGATGGGCGCGCTGGAGAGCGAACTCGGGGCGAGCGGGCGGGTGCTCGTGCGCTACTCGGGGACGGAGGCGAAGCTGCGGATCCTCGTGGAAGGCCCGACCGACGCGGTCGTCGCCGCCGGGTTGGCCCGGCTGGACGCGGCAGTGCGCGCGGAGTTGGCGGTCTTGTAACCATTCGGTGCGGGGGGCGTGCGGGGTTGCGCCGAGTCTGGCGTTGACCGCGGACGACGCGGCGACTTCGCTGGCCGTTCGTATGCCCGAAGTCCCCGTCACCTCGCTCGATCCCCGTCATCAGAAGCTGATTGAAAACGCCCGAGTGGCGCTCGATCGCGGCAACCTCGACTACACGCTCGAGGTCACGGCCCAAGTGCTGAAGGTGGCGCCGGGCTGTCTGCCGGTGCGCAAGCTGCAGCGGGTGGCTCAGCTCAAGGGCGTGAAGGGCAAGGGCGGTTTCATGGCGAAGGCGATTGGCGGGCTGACGAATGCGCCGTTCCTGTTTGGCAGCGGGAAGAAAGACCCGGCGAAGCAGCTGGAGACGGCCGAGACGATGTTGGCGAAGGATCCGAACAATGTGGCGGCGCTGAAACTGCTCGCGGAGGCGGCGGGCGGGCTGGGCTTGGCCGAGACGGTGGCGTTCGCGTTGGACGCGGTGCGCGAGCTGGAGCCGGGCAACCGGGCGAATTTGCTGGCGCTGGGCGAGGCCTGGCTGGCGGTCGGGAAGCCGACCGAGGCGCTGAAGATGGCCGACGAAATTCTCAAGGACAAGCCGATGGACGCGGACGCGCAGAATCTCATGCGCAAGGCGTCGATCGCGCAGACGGTGACGAAGGGCAATTGGGAGGGGCAGGGGTCCTTCCGCGACAAGCTCAAGGACGAGGCGCAGGCCGTGTCGCTCGAGCAGGCGGCGAAGGTGGTCGCGTCGGGCGACATGACGCAGCGGTTGCTGGCGGAGGCCCTCGCGCTCGCCGCGAAGGAGCCGACGAATCTCAACCACTACCGGAGTGTCACGCAGGCCTACGAGAAACTGGGCAATCTGGAAGAGGCGCTGGTCTGGGTGCGCAAGGCCCGGGCGCAACCGGCGGGCGGCGCCGATGCCTCGCTGGAGAAACAGGAGATCGAGCTGGCGACAACGGTGATCGAGAAGCACCTGAAGGCGGCGGAGGCCGCGGTGACGGCGGCGCCGAACGATCCGGCGGCGAAGGCGAAGATGGATGCGGCGCGGGCGGAACTCGCGGATTTCAAGTTGAGCGAGGCGAAGCGTTACGTGGAGCGCTACCCGAACGATTACGAGGCGCGTTACAAGCTCGGCACGCTGTTGTTGGACCTGGCGCAGACGGACGCGGCGATCGGCCAGTTTCAGCAGGCGCAAAAAGGTCCGCAGGTGCGGGTCGCCTCGCTCGTGGGGCTGGGTCGGTGCTTCAAGGCGAAGAAGCTGTTTGACCTCGCGGTGGCGCAGCTCACCACGGCGAAGAAGGAGCTCGCCCAGATGGACGACACGAAGAAGGACGTGATCTACGAACTCGGCGCGTGTTTCGAGCTGATGGGCAAGGCGGACGCGGCGATCGCGGAGTTCAAGGAAATCTACAGCGAGGACATCGGGTTCCGCGACGTGGCGGACAAGGTCAACGCGTTTTACACGAAGTAGGTCCGGGCTGCGACCGGTTTGGCAGGCGGTGGTCGCGGCAGAATTTATTTTGGTCCGGTCGGAGACCGGGTCTGCGTTTCTATCCCATGAACACAAAACTTTCCCGGTTGGTGGCTGGCGCGGTTGCGCTGGCGGCGGCGTTCGTCGAGCAGGCCCGCGCGGATCAGCAGACGAAGACGCTCGATGTGTATTGGGTCGATTCGGAGGGCGGCGGCTCGACGCTGATCGTGACGCCGGCGGGCGAGTCGGTGCTGATCGATACGGGGAATCCGGGCGGGCGCGATCCGGGGCGCATCATCACGGCGGCGAAGGCCGCGGGGCTGACGAAGATCGACCATGTGATCATCACCCACTGGCACACGGATCATTTTGGCGGCGCGGCCGAGGTGGCGCAGGCGATGCCGTTTGGCGCGCTGTACCACCGCGCGATCCCCGAGGGCGACCCGGACGGGCGCAAGCAGTCGCCGTTTCAGACGCAGATCAAACCGTTCCGCGAGATCGCGGCGAAGCGCGTGGAATCGGTGCGCGCGGGGATGCAGGTGCCGCTGGTGAACGGGGGTGGCGCGCCGAAACTCACGCTGCGCTGCCTGGCGGCTGACCAGAAATTCGTCGAGCCGACGGCGGCGCAGGCGAAGGTGAGGAACCCGCTGACGGGGAGCGTCCCCGCGAAGGCGGCCGATACGAGCGACAATGCCAACAGCACCGTGTGGTTGCTGGAGTTTGGCGGGTTTCGGTTTTTCGATGGCGGTGATCTCACCTGGAACATGGAGGAGAAACTCGTGACGCCGGTGAATCTCGCGGGCGTCGTGGATGTTTATCAGACGAATCACCACGGGCTCGGTGTGAGCAACCATCCGGTGTTGGTGCAGAGTCTGGAGCCGACGGTGGTCGTGATGAACAACGGTCCGCAAAAGGGCGGCGAAGCCGGGACGTTCGCGGCGATCAGGGCGGCGAAGTCGGTGCAGGCGACGTATCAGGTGCACGAGAGTTTCAAGTCGCCGGCGGACAACGGGGCGGCGGAGTTTATCGCCAATCGCGGCAACCGCGTCGGCGCCGAGGCGGCGAAGTGCGAGGCGAACGTAATCAAGATGTCCGTAGCGGCGGACGGGAAGAGTTACACGATCGCGGTGCCGAGCACGGGGCACGCGCGGACGTATCGGACCAAGGGGTGAGGCAGACGCGGATTTTGTGACCGCGGATTGCGCGGATGCCGCGGATCAAGGCAGCGAATCCGGATGCGTTCATCCGCGCAATCCGCGGTCAATTTTTTCGGCCGGATTCGGGTGGACTTTCCGCGAGCCAGACGGCGGCGCCCATAAGGGTGGCGCTGAGAGCGAGGCGGGGCAGGTCGGCGGATTCGCCGAAGACGACGAGGGAGACGGCGACGGCGAGGGGGATTTTGGCGTTGTTCATCGCGGCGAGGGTGCCGGCGGTGACGCGCGTGGCGCCGAGATTCCAGAGGAAAAAGCCGAGGCCGGAGGCGATCAGGCCGAGGTAGAGGAGGACGAGGAGCTTCGGGGTGGTGAGATCGACGGAAATGTCGCGGGTGAACGTGGCGGCGAGGGCGACGAGGAAGGCGCCGGCGTAGAGGAGGCCGAAGACGTCGCGGTCGCGGAGGGCGGGCTGTTGCGCGCGGAGACGGCGGTAGAGGATTTGGCCGAGGGCGAAGGCGAGGTTGGAGAGTTGAATCAGAACGACGCCGGTGGCCGTGCCGGCGGTGGGCACGGATTTTACGACGATGGCGGCGCCGCCGAGGACGGCGAGCAAGGCGGCGAGGAGTGCGCGGACGCGGAGCGTGCGGTCAAAGGCGTCGGCGAGGAGGGTGACGAAAATGGGCGTCGTCAGCGTGAGCAGCGCGACCTCGTGGGCGGCGAGGAAGCGGAAGCTCTCGTTGTAGGCGAGATACATGAGGCCGAACTGCACGGCGCCGATCCCGGCGAGCGCGAAGGCGGTGCGCGGGGCGAGTCCGCG
>CAJAYO010000413.1 GCA_903948415.1 uncultured Opitutia bacterium
GCCGCGGGCTCGGCGGGTTTGGGCGGAGCGAACTTGGGCAGCTGCGCGGCGAGGTGGGCGGCGATGGCCGGCGACATGGCGCGCAGGGTTTCGGGAGCGGGGGACGAGGCGGGCGAAGTCGTCGGCGGGGCGGGTGGCAACGCGGACGGGGCGGTGGTTTGCGCGGCGACGGGGCTGACGCACGATGCGGCGGCCACAAGAAAGAGCGTCGCGGGGGAGAGCGTTCTCATAGCACTGGGAAGGAAAGCGGAAACGGGCGGCGGTTCCGACCATAATCGTGCGCCGGGAAGGGCGGCGCAGCCCGCGCGGCGGCGGGTGGGGCGCGGGTTATTTCGGGGCCATGCCGTTGTAGCCGAATTCGGTGGAGCGCATGTACGTTTTTTGGACCGCGTCTTTCGCCGAGGCGCCGGCGGCGCGATCGGACTTCATGATCATGTTCGCGTTGTCGGCGAGGTCGGCCATGTTGCGGAGGCGTTCGTCCTCGGCATACATCGAGAGGGCGCGCTGTTCGGTGGAGGAGCCGTCGCCGCTGCCGGGGCTCCAGCCGGCGAAGAGCGGCAGCGAGAAACGGTTCAGGGCGCGGTCGGCATCGGAGATGTAGCGGCGCATCGCGATTTCGCGGAGGCCTTTTTTGGTGCTGATGTCACGTTCCGTGAGCACGGCGGGGCGCTGCTCCTGCACGACGTATTTGGGGAGGCGCACGATGGCGTTCTTGGGCCGGTCCGTGTCGCGCAGGTCGGCGGCGTCGGCTTCTTCGTCGGCCAGTTTTTTGGCGAGGTCCGCGGCGGTGGGTTGGGGCGGAGCGGGCGGGGGCGGAGTGTATTTGGGAAGGGTGGACGCCAGCAGGGCGGCGACGTCGCCGGAGATGGCGCGGGTGCGTTTCGGGGCGGCGGGAGCCGCCGGGGCGGTGGCGGTGACGGCGGGGGACGGCGCGGCGGGGGGGGCGGCGGGAGCGTCCGCCGTGGGTGGGGCGAGCTGGGCGCGCAGGCCGAGGGCGAGCAGGGCGAAGATCAAGGCGGGGCGGACAGGATGGCGCATAACGAAGTTGAACCGTGGGAGGAGGGGCGGTTCCGCGCAATCCTCGGATATTCGGTGATTGCGGGGAAGCGCGGAAGGCCCGCGACGGTCAGACGGCGGTGGGTTCGGGCTTGGGCGTGACGAATTTGGCGAGCACGAGGCCGGCGAGGGTATACAGGCCGAGATCGTAGAAGGCGTTGGCGAGGGTCCAACCCCAGGCGTGGTGCCACCAGATCGCGGCGCCGAGATCGCCGGCCGCGACGAGGAGGCCGAGCATGGCGCAGAACTTGACGCGGCCGGTCCAGCGTTCGAAGGCCTTGGTGAGGCCGCAGAGCAGGGCGGTCAGCAGGACGGCGAGCACAAACAGGTGGACGAAGCCGCCGATCATCACGGCCGGGTCCATCGCAGGTCTGGGTTCTTGGCGGATGTGCACCTCGATGCTCGGGCCGCGTTGGGCGAGTTCGACCAGGTTGGCCTCGCCGGAGAGCGGACTGGGGATGAGGTAGGCGCCGGAGGCGGGAAAGAGTTTGCCGACGGCGAGAGCGGTGGCGGATTCGTCGGTGACGGTGTGGAGGGCGCGGTAGGGCAGCAGGGGTGGGGCGCCCCAGTAAAGGAATCCCCAGAAGAACATGGCGAGGGCGGCGAGGAACGGGGCGAGGACGAATTTTTTCATGACCGGGCGATCGGAGAACACGTTTCGGAGCGGGGTGGGAAACGGACGGGCTGGTCCGGGGGGAACCGGCGACGGGAACGGTTGTGCACGCCGGGGCGGCGCAGCTCAACCGTGTTTTGCGGCGAGGCGGTCGCGCTCGGTCAGGAGCTGGGCGGCGATGCTGAGGGCGATTTCGTGGGGGTGGTTGGTGCCGAAAGGGAGGCCGACGGGGCAGTGGAATTTTTCCGCGAGGGCGGGGGCGAGGCCGTCGGCGATGAGTTCGCGGCGGAGGACGGTGGCTTTGGCGTCGCTGCCGATCACGCCGAGAAAAGGGAAGGCGCGGGTCGACAGCGCGCGATGGAGAATGGGGCGGTCGGTGCGGTGACCTTGCGTCATGCAGAGCACAAAGGCGTCGGCGGGGAGCGAATCGACGGCGGGGGCGAGGTCGGCGAGGAGGACGGGGCGGAGGTGGCGGGCGCGGGGGAGTTGGTCGAGCCACTCCGGGCGTGGATCAAAAACCGTGAGACTGCAAGGGAGCGGGAGCAGCACGGGAAGGAGGGCCTGCGCGATGTGGCCGGCGCCGAAGATCGCGATGGACCAGGCGGTCGCGGGATGGGGCTCGAAGTAGAGTTTCACGGCGCCGCCGCAGGTCATGCCGACGTCGCCCTTGAGCGTCCAGCTGACGAAGCGGGGTTGCGCGCGGGCGGGGCCGGCGGCGGCGAGCATTTCGTGGGCGAGGGCCAGGGCGCGGGCTTCGACGCGGCCGCCGCCGATGGTGCCGGTGGCGAGGCCGGCGGCGGTGACCAGCATTTTGGCGCCGGTGTCCTGGGGCACGCTGCCGAGGGCTTCCACGAGGGTGACGAGCACGAAGGGGGTCGCGGCCGATTCGAGGGCGACGAGGTGTTCGTAGAAGGAGGGCGAGGCGGACATGGTGCGGTGGGCGGAGAGGTCCAAACAGGTTTCCTGGCGGAAGGCACGGCGGAAGACGGCGCCGACGGGGGGCTTACGTGAGCTTAACAAATCTGCCGGGCGGGTGAGACACGGGCTTAACATTCGGGTGCGATGCTGACGGCCGGTTCGGCAACAAAAAAACTCTCCGCTTTCGGGCGGGCAAAAATCCATCCATGAAACTATCCCAACGCCTTGGTCGTCGTGTTTTGTCGGTCAGCTGTGTCGTCGTCGCCACCTGCGCTCTCGCGCAGCCGCCCCGCGGGGGCGGTCCGGGGCCGGCCCCGGGGCCCGCGCGGGTTCCGGCGCCGCGACAAGCGCCGGCCCCCGTCCCGCAGCCGGGGCCCGGGCCCGCGCCCGCGCCGGGAATAGCGCCGCGGACCGGACTCGGCGGCCCGCTGGGCGGACTGACCGACGCGGAGCTTACGGCGTTTCTCGACGGGCAGGCGGATTTTCGCACGGTGGAGACGGTGGCGGGCGGGCTGGGTCCGATCTTCAACGACGTATCCTGTGTGGCCTGTCACGACGCGGGGGGGGCGGGCGGAGGGAGCCGGCGGACGGTGACGCGGTTTGGGCGCACGGTGAACGGCGTCTTCGATCCCTTGGAATCGCAGGGAGGCTCGCTGTTGCAGGCGCGTGCGATCAATCCGGGGGTGCGGGAGGTGGTGCCGCGCGAGGCGAACACGGTGGCGCGGCGCGTGACGACGCCGCTGTTCGGCGCCGGGCTGATCGAGGCGATTCCGGACAGCACGATTGTGCTCGGGACGCTGCAACAAAAGCCGGCGGGGATCGCGGGCAAGGTTTCCGTGGTGAAAGACGTGGTGAGCGGAGAAAACCGTGTCGGGCGGTTCGGCTGGAAGGCGCAGCAGGCGACGCTGCTGGCCTTTTCGGGCGAGGCCTACGTGAACGAAATGGGCGTCACGAACCGGTTTTTCCCGGCCGAGAATGCGCCGAACGGCAACGCGGCCTTGCTGGCCCGGTTTGACCGGGTGGCGGAGGTCGAGGACGAGGTCAGTGCGATCGACGGCAAGGGGGGCATCGACCGGGCGGCGGATTTCATGCGGCTGCTCGCCCCGCCGCCCCGCGGTCCCGCGACGGCATCAGCGGTGGCCGGCGCGGCGATCTTCGCCCGGTTGGATTGTGCGGTGTGTCACACGCCCGCGATGACGACCGGCCGGCACGCGATCGCCGCGCTGAGCGAGCAGACGGTCGGGTTGTATTCGGATTTGCTGCTGCACGACATGGGGGCGTTGGGCGACGGCATCGCAGAGGGCACGGCGGGACCGCGCGAGATGCGCACGGCGCCGCTGTGGGGCCTGCGGTCGCGGCCGACGTGGTTGCATGACGGGCGGGCCAACACGGTCGACCAGGCGGTGCGGGGGCACGCGGGCGAGGCGCAGAATTCGCGGGACCGTTATGTGGCGCTCAGTGCGGCGGAGCGGCAGCAGGTACTGGATTTTTTGAATACGCTGTAAGCGGGGCCGGGCGCACCGCCCGAGGCGCCGGCCGCCGATGCCAGGGCGGGCGCGCCGGGGCCGCGCGGCGGGAGGGTGGGCAAGAAAACGGCCTCCGGCAGAGTTGCCGGAGGCCGTGCAGAGCGGACGAAGAGAATCGGTCAGGCGCTCACTTGAACTTGTAGTCGACGCGCATCGTGTAGGAGCGGCCGCGCGGGTCGGCGATGCGGGGTTCCCAGCTGCTGCCGGCCCCGGAGTTGGTGTCGTAGGTGGCGGAGAAGGGCGGGTCGGTGTTGAAGAGGTTTCGGATGCCGGCGGTGAGGGTGACGTTTTTGATCCCGCGGTAGGACGCGCTGAGGCCGAAGATATTGTAGGCCTTGACGCGCGGGTTCCAATTGACGGGCTTCACCGAGCCGTTGGCGACGCCGGGGAGCACCGCATCGATATAACTGTTACGGAAGAGCTGGTTGATCTGGCCGGTCCAGTTGCCCTTGCGGTAGCCGATGTAGGCGGTGTGTTTCCAGCGCAGGCCGATGTCGCTGGCGCGGGTGAACTGGTTGATTTCGCTCACGCTGAAGGGCGCGGTGGCGAGCAGGCGCGATTTTTTCTCGAGCAAATAGGAGAGATCGAAGCCGCCGGAGAGTTTGCCGCCGGCCACGTCGGTGTCGCCCTTGATGCCGAACTCGGCGCCGGAGGTGACGTTTTGGCCGGCATTGACCCAGCGGCTGTCGACCTCGTCGATGTCGCCGGCGGCGTTCCGGCGGAAGCGCTCTTGGAAGAGGCTGTAGTTGGCGAGCAGCACGGTGGTGCCGAAGCTCTGGATGGTGCCGGTGCGGTCGACGTTCCACCAGTCGACGTTGAAGCTGAGGTGTTTGTTGGGCTGCACGACGAAGCCGGCGGAATACATGGTGGCTTCCTCGGGCTGGAGGTCGGGTTTGCCGCCGAAGAGCGAGTTCGCCGAGTTCGGGGCGATCTGGCGGCCGGTGCCGGGATCGATGAGGCCGGTGGCGGCGATGGGGCTCGAGGTGACCGGATCGAACTGTTGCTTGAAGGTCGGGACGCGGAAGCCGGTGCTGTAGGAGCTGCGGAACAGGATCACGTCGTTGGGGGCGTAGCGCAGCGTGACCTTGGGATTGGTGGAGCTGCCGAAGCCGGTGTACTCGTCGACGCGGCCGGCGAGGTTGACGTCGAAGCCCTGCACGATCGGGACCTGGAGTTCCACGAAGGCGGCCTTGATGGTGCGCTTGAGCGAGCCGGTGGTGGCGAGGCTGTTGTCGAACGGAGCGTTGAAGATCAGCGCGTCGGAGGAGTTGAGGTTCGCGCGGGAGTCGCCGTTGAAGAGGAAATTTTCCTGGCGCCAGTCGAGACCGACGGCGGCTTGCACGTGACCGGCGGGGAGCTTGAAGAGGGGGCCGGAGGCCGCGGCGTCGAGGTTGTCGGTGCGATAGGTGCCGCCGTAGAGCGAGACGCCGTCGGCGCGGGCTTGGCCGATGGCCGCCATCGCCGCCGGGGTCTGGGTGTAGGAGAAGGGATCGACGACGCCCGTCTTGATGAGGTTTACAAAGGGAACGGTATAAACATAGCCGCCGTTGAGGGTGGACTTGCCCTTGCTGCTGGCGCGGGAGGCGCCGAGGCGATAGTCCCATTGGGACAGGAAGCCGAGGGGGCCCTCGAGGCCGGCGAGGTAGCGATAGGTGTCGGTCGTGGTGGTGAAGGCGCGGTTGCCGAGGGGCAGGGAGCGCCAGCGGAACGCCATGGGTTCGCCGCGATTCGCTTCGAGCTCGGGGAAGTACTTGGCCAGAACGTTGAAGACTTTGTTATAAGATGCGCCGGTGCTCGGGTAGGTGAGGTTGTAGAGCGGGTTCGGGACGCTGGTGCGGCCGTCGAGGGCGGTGGTGTTGAGCACGCCGGACGTTGACCATTGGTTGGGCGAGAAACTCTTGTTCGACTCCGAGCGACCGGCGACGAATTCGCCGGTGAGGCGGTGACGGGGCGCGATCTCAAAGGTGCCGCGGAGCACGAGGTTTTTGTTTTTGACCGGTTGTTGGATGACGGCGGCGCGGCCGGTGTCCCAGGCGGAGCCGTATTTCGAGGCGGGCGAAGCCCAGAGCACTTCGTTGTAAGGGCCCATGCCGTCGAGGCCCGCGTAACCGGGGCCGCCGGGGACATCGACGTAGTTGATGCCGTTGACGCGGAGGGTGCCGACGGGATCGAGCGGGCCGGTGCCGTTGGCCTGGCCGGCGCCGGTGATCGCGGTCTTGAGGGAAGCGACCGTGAACAGCGTCGCGATGGGCGTGCCGCGGGTATCGGGGGAGACGCCGCGGTCGACCTGGAAGGTGTTGACGAAGTCGCGCTGGTCGCCGCGGAGGACCTTGCTGTCCGAGAGGGCGACGGAGGCCATGAGGTTGTATTTGTCGCGGCTCAGGTCGCCGAAACCGGCGACGGCGTTGTAGCGGAAGATATTGCCGCCGCCCTGCTCGGTCATGTCCATGGCCGCGCTGGCGGCCGCGCCCTGATAGTTGTTTTTAAGAATGAAATTGATGACGCCGCCGACGGCATCGGTGCCGTAGATGGCGGAGGCGCCGTCCTTGAGGACCTCGACGCGCTCGATGGCGGCGAAGGGGATCTGGTTGAGGTCGACGACGCCGCCGTTGAGGCCGTGGGAGGAAACGCGGCGGCCGTTGAGGAGGACGAGGGTGGCGCCGGCGCCCTGCATGCGGAGGTTGGCGGAGGTGGCGCCGTTGTTGCCGCGCTGGGCGCCGGAGACGACGTCGGCGTTGGAGGCGAGGTTGTCGAGGCCGTTGCCGTTAATGTTCAGCTCCATGAGCATTTGCTCGGCGCTGCCGATGCCGCGCAGTTCCATTTCGAGCGGCGTGATCGTGAGCAGGGGCGTCGCGCCCTCGCCGTCGAGGCGCTTGATCATGGAGCCGGTGACGACGAATTTATCGAGCTTCGCGGCCTCCGCCGGTTTTTCGGCGGTTGTCGGGGTGGTTTTTTGCGCCAACGCGACGGAGGTCGCGCCGAGGGAGGCAAGAAGGCAAAACCAAGTCGCCTGTTTCCACAGATTGGGTGTGTGCATAGTAAGTGTTGTGGGGCTGATGAGCCGGCGGAAGTGGCCCGCGAGCTCTGGGACATCGGACGGGAGGGAGGTGATTTTACCTGGGGGGAAGAAGCAAGGAGAATGCCGGGGCCGGGGAGGGGGGCGAACGGGGCCCGGCGGCGAATTTCGGGCCGCGGGCCGGACGCCGGGGGCGTTCCCGACGGGAGGTTGCTTCGCGGGCCGAGGACGCCGCGGGCGGCAGGGGGCGGGGCGGTCCTGCGGTCTTGGCGTGGGATGCGGCCGCAGCCGGTGGGCGAGATTCTGCGCCGGCCTTCGACACGTTGGTGAGCTACTTGAAGCGCAAGGGACCGACCGGCGACGGGGTGCCGGGAGCGGACCGGTGCCGGGAGCGGGGCCGGGGCCGGGAGCGGGGCCGGGGCCGGGCCGCGGGGCCCGAGGGAGAGCGGGTCAGTCCACGAAGGCGAGTTCGTTGGAGAGCAAGAGGACTTGGGCGAGGGCGGCGAGCGGGTTGAGGGGGAGCGGGATTTTTTCGGGGGTGCCGAAGTCGCGTTTGGCGTCCCACGTGCGGGTGGGTGCGTTGGGGTCCGCCACGAAGACGATTTTCGGCGACCAGGTGTAGCTGTCGGAGGCGGGGTTGGCGGCGGGTGCGACGAGGAAGTCGAGGGTTTCGCCGGCGGTCACGGCGAGGTCGGCGAAGTTGGTTTCCACTTTGGAATTATGCGCGGACCAGTCGCCGAGGGAGCCCGTGCGGCTGGAGACGATACGGGCGTGGACGCCGTCGCCTTTGTCCGTGGGGTGGGCGAGGGTGGCGGCGAGGGAGATGGTGCCGTGGGCGGGGGCGATCCAGCGGAGGATGGCGGAGTGGGTGGGGGTGGGCCCGGGGTGGCCGCCGGTGGGCGTGAGGGACAGGCGGGAGAAGGCGGGGTCGGGGAAGGCGGTGGAGGGACTGAGGCGGGTCAGCTGGTCTTTTTGTTTGCCGGTGCCGGGCGTGCGGTGGGTCAGCGGCGTAAAATCGCGGACGCGGTTTTTTTCGGGGGCGAAGGCGCCGTAGCCGTAGTGCCAGCCGGGGGCCGCAGCGCCAGGGGGAAGATTTAAGGGAGAAGGGGAAGTGGCGGAGGCGAGGGCGAGGTAGGATTGGGCGAGGGTGAGTTCGTCGGGGTCGGGGGCGCGTTGGAAGAGGGTGGCGTAGAGCGCGCGGATCCTTGCGGGGTCGGTGCGGGCGGCGGTGGGCTCGGGGCGGGCGGCGAGGTGGCGGGCCTGGTGTTGGACGAAGGGGCTGTTGAGGAGGAAGAGGGATTGTTGGGGGACGGTGGTGGCGAAGCGTTGCGCGCTGCTGGTGTCGGGGTTGGGGAAATCGAAGGTACGGAAGAGACCGGGGAGGTTTTGGCGGTCGATGAAACCGTAGACGGTGCGGCGGCGGGGGAAGGGTTCTTGGGTGAGATCGTCGGGGAGGCCGCCGGGGGTGAGGTCGAGTTGGCCGGAGGCGGCGAGGAGGGTGTCGCGGAGGGCTTCGAATTCGAGGCGGCGGCGGCTGAAATGGGCGAGCAGCAGGTGGTCGGGATCGGCGGCGAGCGCGGCGGGCGAAGCGTCGGAGGATTGGCGGTAGGTGGCGGAGAGGAGGATCGTACGGTGGAGCGTTTTGACGGACCAGCCGCCGGCGACGAAGGTCGCGGCGAGGGCGTCGAGGAGGTCGCGTTGGACGGGGGCCTCGGTGCGGAGGCCGAAGTCGCTGGGCGTGCGGACCAGGGCCTGGCCGAAGTGCCAGCCCCAGACGCGATTCACGAAGACGCGGGCGGTGAGGGGGGCGGCGGGGCCGGTGATGGCGCGGGCGAGTTCGAGGCGGCCGCTGGTCGTGGTGGCCGTGAAGGGGACGTGCGGAGAGGCGGCAGCGGAGAGCGGAGAGGCGGCGGCGGAGTCGGACGGGGGCGAAAGCACTTCGAGGAAGCGGCGGGGGGCGGTGGGGCCTTTGTTGGCGGGATTGCCGCGGAGGAGAATGGGGGAGTCGTGGGGGGATTTTTTGTCGACGAGGGCCATGGCGCGGAGCGGGGCGCCGGGTTCGGTCCAGTGGAGGGCTTCGAGGTCGCGGCGGAGGGCGGAGGTTTTGTCGTCGAGTTGGCGCTTGATGATTTTTGCGGCGGCGTCGAAGGAGAGGTTGGCAGGCGAGTCGGGGGCAGAGTGGAAGGCGCGGAGGGCGGCGAGGGGGGCGGGGGCGTTGGTTTGCTCGGCGGCGGTGAAGGTGCGGTTGTAGAGGGCGGCGAGTTCGGCGAGGGAGGCGGGCGGTTTTGCGTGGAGCGCGGCGAGGAGGGCGGGATCGGCGTCGGCGGGGGCGAGGGGAGAGCGGAGCGTAGGCAGGGGCGTGTCGTCCGAGGCGGAGGGGAGTGCGAGATGGGCGAGGAGGGCGGCGGGGGTGGCGCGCGGGGCGGTGGGGCCGTCGGGAGAGGAGGAGGGGGTGAGGGGATCGGGGGCGGGGAGGAGGGGAGAGGGAGCGCCAGCAAGCTGGCGGCCTACGGGGGCGGGGAGGACGGGTGAGGGAGCGACAGAAA
>CAJAYO010000414.1 GCA_903948415.1 uncultured Opitutia bacterium
CAGGTGCGGAAGTCGCGCATCGGGCGCAACCCCAACAACCCGGGCGTCGATGTCGTGATCCCGCAACGCGCCATCGTGAAGTTCAAATCCGGGAAGATCTTGAAACAGCAGTTGAAGAAGATCGATCTCGGGAAGCTTTGACCGGGCTGGACTCGACACCGAGCAGCCCGTCCGCTGATTTCGTCGACGATGAAACCCTCGGCTGCACCCCTCACCTTCGACCTCCCTGTTTCGCTGATCGCCAAGATCGAGACCATCCGTTCCGACCATGACCTCGGCTCCGCGAGCGAAGCGGTCCGCATGGCGCTCGCGAAGTTCGACCTCGACGGTTTCACCTCCGAGGTGGAGGCGCATACCCAGATTTCCGTGCGGATTGACGCCGCTACGCGCAAGGGACTGAAGCGGGCCGCGAAGGCGAAGGACGTGAGTGTCGGCGCCATCCTCCGGGCCGCGCTGGAGGCGGTGCCGGCGAAGAAGAAGCGTTGAGGCGCAGCACACTTGGCTACCGGGGCGATATGACGGATGATAACGATGAAGAAGGAAGAGGCCCACCCGTGGGTATTCAAGTCACGCTTTCGACGCCACGCCTTCGGCTGGAAATCGCAGCCGGCGATTACTCGAGTCAGGCAGGCCGTCGCTGAGATCAAGAAGGTCGGAAAGACGAAACCAATACTCGCCGCGGAGGGCGCTATCCTGTTCTTCGAGCGCGTGTCGCCTGCGCTCGAACAGGTCGACGGTTCGTCTGGATCGATCGGCTCCGCGGTGAGCAATGCGATTTGGGAACTGGTTCCGCTGATTGCCGGCGCGCCGGCGGAGGCAAAGTTGCGCGACGCCTGGCTCGAGCGCTTGTTCGAGGCGCACCAGCTCGATGAGATTCCGTACATAGAGCAGTTGGCCGAGCATTGGGGCGAATTGTGCGGGTCAGAGGAGGCCGCATCGGCATGGGCCGACCGGCTCGCCGGCGATACGCGCACCGCGCTTAGTGCGAACAGGACTTCGCGCAGCTACTTCCGTGGAACCTCGGCGTGTCTGAGCGCTCTCTTTCGGGCTGGGCGCTTCGACGAGCTAATCGAACTCCTTCGCGGCGACGCCATTTGGCCGTACAAACGATGGGCCGTGCGGGCGATGGCCGCAAGAGGCCAGAGGGCCGAGGCGCTGCGTTACGCGGAATCCTGCCGCAGTCCTTGGGCGAGCGACCACGAAGTCGACTCAATCTGCGAAAAGATCCTCATATCATCGGGCCTGATTGACGAGGCCTACGCACGCTATGGAGTGCGGGTGAATCGCGGTGGCACCTACCTCGCGAGCTTTTGCGCCGTCGCCAAGAAGTATCCGCACAAGGCCGCGGATAAAATCCTCGCCGACTTGGTGAAAACCACACCTGGGGAGGAAGGCAAGTGGTTCGCTGCCGCCAAGGAGGCCAGCCTCTATCCCGCCGCGCTTGCGCTCGCGAGTCGTTCGCCCTGCGACCCGAAGACGCTTACGCGTGCAGCCCGCGACTACGCCGAAAGAGACTCCGCGTTTGCCCTCGGCGCCGGCCTACTGGCGATCCACTGGCTAATTCAGGGTCATGGCTATGAAATCACGGGCGCCGACGTCTTGCACGCGTATCACACGACGCTGGCGGTCGCCGAACGGCACGGCAACGCAGCGGAGGTCAAGCAGCGCATCCACAAGATGGTCGAAGCAGGAGGGCCGGGCGCGGGTTTCGTCATCCAGATGCTGAAAAGGGAGTTGGGTTCATGAGGGAGCGGACGATTGTGCATGTTCGCGGTGCTCGCTGGGATGGGCAAGACGACGTTCATCGAATGGCTGCTCGATGCGCATGAGGCGCAGGCCCTGTGTGTCTGCGGTACCCACCCTCAGCGGAACGCTTGATCTCCGCAGAAAAAGTGATCGGACGGGTCAAAAACCGCCGCCGCG
>CAJAYO010000415.1 GCA_903948415.1 uncultured Opitutia bacterium
CCCGGCGACACCGTCGCCGTCGAAACCCCCGCCTACTTCGGTTTTCTCGAAACCCTCCAGGCCCTCAACCTCAAGGTCGTCGAAATCCCCACCGGCTCCCGCACCGGCATCTGCCTCGACGCCACCCGCGACGCCCTCGCCCACCACCCGGTAAAGGCCCTTCTGGTCATGCCCAGCTACTCCAATCCCCTCGGCTCCTGCATGCCCGACGAGCACAAGGAAAAACTCGCCCAAATCCTCGCCGAGTTCGACGTCCCCGCCATCGAGGACGACATCTACGGCGACCTCCATTTCGGCGAGCGCCGCCCCAAACCCCTCAAGGCTTGGGACACCGACGGCCGCGTCCTCCTCTGCAGCAGCTTCGGCAAAACCCTCGCCCCGTCCCTCCGCGTCGGCTGGTGCGCCCCCGGCCGCTACCTCGAACGCGTCCGCCGTCTCAAGGTTACCAACACGCTCGGCACCCCCGTCGTCCTCCAGAAAACCGTCTCCGATTTCCTCCGCAACGGCGGCTATGACCATCACCTCCGCTCCATCCGCCGCGCGTATCACAGCCAGCTCCACCTCTTCGCCCAGGCCATCCTCCGCCACTTCCCGGAGGGCACCCGCCTCAGCCGCCCCGAAGGCGGTTTCGTCCTCTGGATCGAACTGCCCCCCGGCGTCGACACCCTGCGCCTCTACCACGAGGCCCTGAAGCACCGCATCACCACCGCCCCCGGCGCACTCTTCTCCGTGAAGGACCGTTACAAAAACTGCCTCCGCATGAACTGCGGACTCCCGTGGAACGACCCCGTCGCCTCCGCCCTGAAAACCCTCGGCGATCTCGCCCAAAAACAGCTCTGATCCGGGATCGCGGCCGCCCCCGGCCGCACCGTTCCGAACGGAGCGGCGGTTTCCCGCCCGCGGTTTTAAAACCATCATCCCCCTCCCAGACTACACCACGGTGCACGGAGGCACAACGAACACCACCGGGCCAAGAATGGCGCAATCCACGCTTCCCGATCTCTGTGGTTCAAATTCCTCTCTCTAGAAAAATGTCCGCCGCTCTCTCCGCCCTCACCTCCGCCCCCCCACCCACCGACCTCGCCGCGCTCTCCGCTCTCCTCCGCGACGCCGTCGAGAGCGGCGCCTCCGTCGGCTTCCTCCTCCCGCTCACCGACGCCGGGCTCTCCGCCTACTGGTCCCGCGTCGTCGCGTCCGTCGCCGCCGGCACGCGCCTGCTCCTCGTCGCCCGTGACGACACCGCCCGCATCGTCGGCAGCGTCCAACTCGAGTTCGCGCAAAAACCCAACGCCCGCCACCGCTGCGAACTCCAAAAACTTCTCGTCCTCCGCTCCCACCGCGGCCGCCGCCTCGGCTTCACCCTTCTGCAATCCGCCGAAACCGCCGCGCTCACCCACGGCCGCACGCTCATCGTCCTCGACACCTGCGCCACCGGCCACGCGCTCAATCTCTACGACCGTTGCGGCTACACCCGCGCCGGCGTCATCCCCCGCTACGCCACCGACCCCGACGGCACCCTCATCGACACCGTGGTCTACTATAAAGAACTCGCCGTCGCCCCCAACCCTGACCGCGCTCCGTCTTTCCGCCTCGCCCGCTCGCTCCCTCCCTCGCTTCCTCCCGTCTTCCGTGTCTTCCCTCTCTTCCTCCGTCGCCACCCCGCCTTCCCGCACCGCCCTCGTCCTCGCGTTCGCCGCGATCTATGTGATCTGGGGCAGCACCTATCTCGGCATCCGCGTCGCCGTCGAATCCATGCCGCCGTTCCTCATGGCCGCCGCCCGTTTCCTCGTCGCGGGCGCGCTCCTCTTCACCTGGCTCAAACTGCGCGGCGCCGCGTGGCCCACCGCCGCCCAGTGGCGCATCAATGCCGTCATCGGCACCTTTCTCCTCCTCGGCGGCAACGGCGCCGTCGTCTGGGCCGAGCAATACGTGCCCTCCGGCCTCACCGCGCTCCTCATCGGCGTCGGCCCGCTCTTCATCGTCCTCACCGAATGGGCCTGGCCCGGCGGCACCCGCCCCGGAGCCAATACCCTGGCCGCCCTCCTCCTCGGTTTCGCCGGCGTCACGTGGCTCGCCGCCCCGTGGGAAAACACCGCCCAAGGCGGACTCCACCTCGGCGGCGTCGCCGCGATTCTCCTCGGCTGCGTCTGTTGGGGCATCGGCTCGATCTACTCGCGCCACGCCAAACACGGCGCCGATCCCCTGCTCGCCTCCGCCCTCCAGATGCTCGGCGGCGGCGCCGCCCTCCTCCTCGTCGCTGTCCCCCACGGCGACTTCGCCGCACTCAATCTCTCCGCCATCCCGGCCCGCGCCTGGGGCGCCTTCGTCTACCTCATCGCGTTCGGCTCGCTCGTCGGTTTCTCCACCTTTGTCTGGCTGATGAAGCACAGC
>CAJAYO010000416.1 GCA_903948415.1 uncultured Opitutia bacterium
GCCGCGCCGGGCGCACCAGCGGAGCGCCGCTATCTAGAATTCGGGCTGAAAGGATTCGCCGGCGCCGGCCCCGGCACGCCCGCGCTCAGCACCCATCACCTCACGGGCACGATCGATGCGCCGGACGTCATCGAAATCCCGTTCACCTTCACGCGGCAGAGCGCCGACCGAAATCACCGCAATCTCTTCATTCGCGAGCGCGGCGTCCTCGATGGCGACCGGATCCAGCAACAGATCCGGGCGGCCATCGCCCGCAACGGCCACGGCCCCGAAGTCGCACTCTGGATCGACTGGATCGAAATCGAACGCGTCCCCGCCTCCCCGGAGACGATTGCGCCCGGGTTGCGCGCGCTGGACCTTCCGCTGGTTGCCCAGGCCGCGGACGTTCCACCGGCCAAACTCCGCGGCGCCTTCGCCCAATTCGCGCGGGAAGCCTACCGCGGAATCCCGGCGACGGACGCCTCGCTGGATCGTCTGGTGCGGATTTACGAATCCCGCCGAGGCGCAGGCGGCACCCACCGTGAGGCGCTCAAACAGGTGCTCGCGGCGGTGCTCTCCTCGCCTCGTTTCCTCTATCGCGCCGAGCCCGAGGCCAACGCGGAGCGTCGCCCGCTCGACGGGCTCGAGCTCGCCACGCGGCTTTCCTATTTCCTCTGGGGTTCCCCGCCGGATCGCACGCTGCGCGATCTCGCGGTCGCGGGAGAACTCCAGCGACCGGAGATTCTCGCCGCCCAGGCGGACCGGCTGCTCAACGATCCTCGCGCATCGCACTTCGTCCGGCCGTTTCTGGGCCAGTGGCTCACCCTCGACCGGCTCGATCTGTTTCAATTCAACCGGAAGCTGTATCCCCGATTCGACGACTCCGTGAAAACGGCCGCACGGCAGGAGGTCTACGAGACCTTCGCCGCCCTGCTGCGGGAAAACGGCCGCCTCGGCGAATTACTCGGCGCAGAGCACGTCGTCATCAATGCGCTGCTGGCCGACTACTACGGGATTCCCGGGGTGACGGGCGACGCGTTCCGCAAAGTGCCGCTCCCCGCCGGGTCTCCGCGCGGCGGCCTGCTCGGCATGGCGGCGATCATGGCGATGGGCAGCAACGGTCAGCACACCAATCCGGTGGAGCGTGGGGCGTGGGTGCTGCGCAAGCTGCTCCACGAACCGCCCCCGCCGGCCCCGGCCAATGTCCCGGAACTCGCGCGCCTCGGCGCCCAATTGCTCACCGCGCGCGAACGGCTCCAGCTGCACCAGCAGGAACCGCAGTGCGCCAACTGCCACCGCAAGATTGATCCCATCGGTTTCGGTCTGGAGAACTTCGATGCGGTCGGCCAATGGCGCACCACCGACACCTATCAGGCCCGGGACGAAGCGGGCCAACCGCTCCCGAACGCGAAGAAGACCTGGACCATCGACGCCGGCGGCGCCCTGCACAAGGGGCCCGCCTTCCGCGACTATTTCGAACTGCGGTCGATCATCGCGGCCAAGCCGGAAAACTTCGCCCGCGGCTTCGCCTCTGCGCTGATCGAATACGCGCTCGGCCGCCCGTGCGGGTTCAGCGACGAGCCCCTGATCGCGAGCATCGTCGCGCAGGCCGGAACGAAATCGTTCGCGACCCGCGAGTTCATCCATGCTTTGCTCCGCAGCCAAGAATTCTCCTCAAAATAAGCCCACCCCCCATGAATGTAAGCCCACCCCCCATGAATGCTCCCCGCACCCGCCGGCACTTTCTGCGCACCAGCACCGCCCTGATCGCCCTGCCGATGTTCGAGTCGCTCGGCTTCCGCCGCTTCGCGTCGGCCGCACCCGCGCCGGTCACCGCCGCGCGCCCGAAACGCATGGTCTTTCTGGGATTTGGCTGGGGCGTGACCGAACAATCGTGGTTTCCCGACGTCGCGCAAAAAGGCGCCGGCTACACCTTGCCCTCCGGGCTCGCCCCGCTCGCCCGGCACAAGTCCGACTTCACGATCGTCCAAGGCCTCGTGAACAAGGACGTCTCCGGCGGCCATTCCGGGAGCACGTTCTGGCTGACCGGCGCCAACGAGTTCGGCGAACCGGGCCAGAGTTTCCACAACACGATCTCGGCCGATCAGGTCGCCGCCGATACGCTGGGGAAGGAGACCCGGTTTGATTCCCTCATCCTCGATTGCGGTGCGGCGGCGAATGCTTCGGGCCACGGGCAGGGGCTCTCGCTCTCCTGGGACGCCCGCGGCAAGCCGATGTCCGGACCCAAGACGCCGGTTGAGGCGTTTCACCGGCTCTTCGCCCAGGACAGCACTCCGATCGAGGTGCAGAAGACGATGCTCCGGCAACGGCGCAGCGTCCTCGACAACGCCTTGGAGAGCGCCCGCGAACTGCAGCGCCAGCTCGGCAAAACCGACAACGCGAAACTGGACGAGTATTTCCAGGGTATCCGCGACATCGAGACCCGCCTGAGCCGCGACGAACGTTGGCTGGGCGCGCCCCGGTCCGCCCCGGGCCTGGCGGAACCGAAGTCCAGCTTGGCGGGCTACGAGGAGATCGAGCTCATGTATGAGATCATGATCGCCGCTCTGCGCACCGACAGCACGCGCGTGCTCAGTTATCGGCAGCCGGTATCGACGCTGCTCACCAGTCTCGATGTCCGCATCGACGCGCACACCATGAGCCACTACCTCGGCAAGGGCGCGGAATATCTGGAGGCCTCCGAGAAACGCGACCGGGCACAAAGCGAGCTGCTCGCCGGTTTCCTCGACCAACTGAAGGCGACCGCGGAGCCGGATGGCAGCTCGCTGTTCGATCACACGACGGTCGTCTACGGGAGCAACATTCGGACCGGCCACAATCTGGACAGCTGCCCCACGCTCCTCGCCGGCCGCGGCGCCGGCCTCCGCCTCGGACAAAATCTCGTCGTGGCTAAGGACACGCCCCTCTGCAACGCGTGGCTCACGCTGCTGCGGGGTTCGGGGGTCGCGGTCGAGCGGCACGGGGACAGCTCGGGCGTGATTCCGCAGCTTCTCGCCTAGGCCCCGCGGCCTCCTCCATGAAGCTCCGCCTCCTTTTTCTCGCCACGGTCTGGTTCACCGCCCCTGCGATCGCGGTGCCCGTGAGCTACAACCCCAGCGTGCTGCCGATGGGGCACGACTATTTCGAACTGCGCGACGGCTTGGCGAATAGCCGCCGTACGTTCGAGCGCACGCACGCCGGGCGGGTGGTCTTCCTCGGGGGTTCGATCACGGCGGGCGGCGCCTGGCGGCAACACACCTGCGACGAGCTCACGAAGAAATTTCCCGGGACAAAGTTTGTGTTCATCAACGCGGGCATCGGCTCGCTCGGCTCGGTGCCGCACGCCTTTCGCCTGGAACGCGACGTGTTGGCGCATGGGCCGGTCGATCTCCTGTTCCTCGAGGCGGCGGTGAACGACACGTCGAACACCACCGACCCCGCGCACATGCTCCGCGGCATTGAGGGCGTGGTGCGCCACGTGCGCACCGCGAGCCCGTTAACCGACA
>CAJAYO010000417.1 GCA_903948415.1 uncultured Opitutia bacterium
GCGGCTCGACGGTGAACGCGACCCGGTCGGGATAGGTTTTTTCGTAGGGGTTTTGCAGGTTGGCGGCGAGACCCTGGACGAATTCGTTCAGCCCCTGGGCGAATCCCTGCGGGCCGGCGTAGAGCGTCTGGGTGGCGAGCACCTGGGCGGCGGGGAACGTAATGTTTCCGCTGAGACGGAAGCCGTTGGCGAGGCCGGCGTCGTTGGCGCCCATAATGGCCTGGGTGACGCCGGCGGCGACGATGACGGGCGTGAGCTGGGCCTGGCGGGCGACGGAGAAACGGAGGGTGCGCGGCGTGCTGCCGACGGGGGCGACGGTGACTTCCACCTGGGTCATCGCAGGGCCGGGGCCGAGGGTGCCGGACACGGCGGAGAGGCGGTCCTGGGAAATGGTGCCGATGACGGCGCCGGTGTTGGCCATTTTGACGGACGACATCGCCGAGGGGAGGATGGTGACGATTTCGGACGCGCACATCGGGAGGGCGACTTCGCCGAGCGAGAGCATTGGATGGCCGAAGGCGGTGATGCGGTTGCCGTCGACGCGGGAGACGGTGCCGGTGCCGGCCAAGGTGATGTCGCCGGTGGCGAGGGCGACGGCGACGGCTGAGCCCGGATGGAGGGCGGCGGGGGCGCCGGCGGAGGCGGCCGACGTGACCGGCGAACCGGATTGGGTGCTGCCGCCGAGCGCGGTGGCGGCGAGGCCGAGGGCGGCAAAGCGCGGCGCGAAGAGGTCGGCGACGGCGGGGCTGAGTCCCGTGAGGGTGAACGCGGGCTGCAGCGGGGAGGCGCCGGCGGAATTAAACGATGCGGGCTGGAGGCTCGAAGCGGGCGGGACGGAGGACGGGGGCGGCGGCTGGAAATGCGTGAGGGTCGAGGTGGGCGCGGGGGCGGCGGCGGACGCGCCGATTTTTTCGCGGACCTCGGCGAGGTCGGCGGCGGGCGTGAAACCGGCGTAGCGGACGGTCTCGAAGCGTTGAATCTGGTAGCTGAGGGCGCCGGCGAGTTTGCCCTCGATGTAGAGCGGGCTGCCGCTCATGCCGGCGACGGCGCCCATTTTCTGCACCCGCTCGTCGGTGAGCTCGCAGATGATGAGCGATTTGCCGGGGCCGAGGGCGTTGCGGATGACCCCGGTGACTTCGACGCCGAAAGGCTCGGGCTCGGTGCCGCGGAAAACCGTCCAGACCTCGCCGCGCTGGCCGGGCTTGAGGTCGTCGAGGGCGATCGACGCGCCGCCGGAGGGTTGCGTGGGGGCGGCGCGGACGAGGAGCGCAGAGAGCGCGACCGTCGCGGCGAGCAGGCGAGTGGGGGAGAAAAGCGACATGAGGGGAATCCGGGAAGACGAGGCGACCGCGGGCGGATAATCAAAGTTCCGCGATGGCTTGCGACATGATTTCGCAGGCGCGGTCGATGGCGGGGCCCTCGTGGGCGGTGCTGAGGAAGCCGGCTTCGTAGGCGCTGGGCGCGAGATAGACGCCGCGGGCGAGACAGGCGTGGAAGAAACGGGCGAAGAGTTTCGCGTCGCCGGTGAGCGCGGTGGTGTAGTCGCGCACCGGCGTGGCGGTGAAGAAAATGCTGAACATCGAGCCGCACTGCGGGACCTGCGTCGGGAGACCTTTGGCGCGGGCCGCGGCCAGGACGGCGTCGCGGAGCTGGCGGCCGAGGGCGTCGAGGCGGGCGTAGGGATTGAGTTCTTCGAGGAGCCGGAGGCCGGCGATGCCGGCGGCCAGGGCGAGGGGATTGCCGCTGAGCGTGCCGGCCTGGTAGACGGGGCCGAGGGGCGCCAGGTAGTCCATGATGTCCGCGCGGCCGCCGAAGGCCCCGACGGGCAAACCGCCGCCGATGATTTTTCCGAGGCAGGTGAGATCGGGGACGATGTGTTCGCGTTCCTGGACGCCGCCCTTGGCGATGCGAAAGCCGGTCATGACTTCGTCGAAGATGAGAAGGGCGCCGTGTTGTGCCGTGACCGCGCGGCCGGCGGCGAGGTAGCCGGCGTCGGGCAGGATGACGCCGACGTTGCCGCAGTAGGCTTCCAGGATGACGCAGGCGATCTGGCCGGGGTGGGCGGCGAACGCGGCGGCGAGGGCGGCGGTATCGTTGTAGGGCAGGACGATGGTTTCCCGGGCGAAGGCGGCGGGGACGCCGGCGCTGTCGGGATGGCCGTGGGTGAGGGCGCCGGAGCCGGCTTTGATGAGCAGGGAGTCGGAGTGACCGTGGTAACAGCCGGCGAACTTGATGATTTTGTCGCGGCGCGTGAAACCGCGCGCGAGCCGGATGGCGGACATCGTGGCCTCGGTGCCGCTGTTGCACATGCGGACTTTTTGGATCGAGGGAACGAACTTCACGATGAGCTCGGCCATCTCGACCTCGTAAGGATTGGGCGTACCGAAGGACGTGCCGTTTTCGAGGGCGGCGGCGATGGCGGCTTTGATGACCGGATGGTTGTGTCCGTGAATGGCGGGGCCCCAGGTGCAGACGAAGTCGATGAGTTCGCGGTCGTCGGCGGTGATGAGCGTGGCGCCGCGGGCAGCTTTGACGAAAAACGGGGCGCCGCCGACGGAGCGGAACGCGCGGACGGGGGAGTTGACGCCGCCCGGGATGAGCTGGAGGGCGCGGGCGAAGAGGGCGTCGGAGGACTGCATCATGGGAGGTTTATCGAGCGAGGTTTACGGCCGCCAGAGTTCCGCAGAGGCTCGCGGCGAACGCGTGTACCCCAATCGAAAGGAAGCATACGCTCCGGCACTCTGCGCGCGGACAAGGCGTCGGCGGCGAAGCCGGAGATTCCACCGTTAATCGCGCCAAAAAAGGCGGCAGACGCGCCACAGACCGGAGCGAACAAAGGCATGACGAAACTCCAAGGCATTCGGCGTGTAATCAGCTCACGTATTTCTGCACGATGGGGATTCTCCGGCCCACGCCGAAGGCGAGCGGGGTGATTTTCAGGCCGGGGGCGGCTTGTTTTCGTTTGTATTCGTTGAGGTCCACCTTGCGGACGACGTCGTTGACGACCGCCTCGGCGAAGCCCTGGGCGATCAGGTCGCGGCGGGAGAGGCCCTCCTCGACGTAGCCTTTCAAAATTGCGTCGAGGATGTCGTAGGGCGGGAGACTGTCTTGGTCGACCTGGCCGGGGCGGAGTTCGGCGCTCGGGGGTTTTTGGATCGTGTTGAGCGGAATGATTTCGCGGCCGGCTCCGGGCGCGGCGGGGGAGTTGATCCACCGGGCCAGGGCGAAGATTTGGGTTTTGAATACGTCACTGATCACGGCGAGACCGCCGCACATGTCGCCGTAGAGTGTGCAATAGCCCACGGCCATTTCGCTCTTGTTGCCGGTGGTGAGGAGGAGGGAGCCAAATTTATTGGAGAGCGCCATCATGAGGACGCCGCGGACGCGGGCCTGGATGTTTTCCTCGGTCACGTCGGGTGCGCGGCCGGCGAAGATGGGTCCGAGCGCCGTCTCGGCGGCGGCCACGGCGTCGGCGATGGCGATGGTCTCGAACCGGAGTCCGAGGTTTTCGGCGAGGAGGCGCGCGTCGTCGCGGGAATGTTGCGACGAGATTGACGAGGGCAAGGAGACCCCGATGACGTTTTCCGGCCCGAAGGCTTCGGCGGCGATGACGGCGACGACGGCGGAATCGATCCCGCCGGAGAGCGCGACGAGGGCGCGTTTAAAACCGCTTTTGGTGGCGTAGTCGCGGAGGCCGAGGACGAGGGCGTGGTAGATGTCGGGCAGTTCCGCGGGGGCGAAGCTGGGCGCGATCGGTGCGGGCCGGGCGGCGGATGACGACGCGGCGGTCGGAGGATGGGCGTCGGAGCGGGCGAGGGGGACGTCGACGACGCGCAGTTCCTCGGCGAAAGCGGCGAGACCGGCCGTGACGTTGCCCTGGGAGTCGCAGACGTGGCTGCGACCGTCGAAGATGAGTTCGTCGTTGCCGCCGACGGCGTTGACGTAGGCGACGGGACAGCCGAGCGAGCGGGCGGCTTCGGAGACGACGAGATTCTGGCGGACGCCGGCTTTGGCGCTGTGCCAAGGGCTCGCGGAGAGGTTGACCATCAGATCGCACTTCTGGTCGGCGAGCTGGTCGATGGGCATGCGGCCGGAATAGAGCCGGCGGGTGCTGATCATCGGATGCGTCCAGATGTCCTCACAGAGGGTGACGCCGATGCGATGGCCGGCGTGGTCGACGACGCTGGGGGAAGTGGCGGGCTCGAAGTAGCGGTCCTCGTCAAAGACGTCGTAGGTCGGGAGGAGGCATTTGCGGGCGACGGCGGCGACGGTGCCGCGATAGCAGAACGCGGCGGAGTTGTAGAACGGGCGGCCGCGGCCGGTGGGGTTGAGTTCGACCGTGCCGATCAGAGCGGGGACGGCGCCGATGGCGGTGGCGATTTGGGCGAGGGATTCCGCGACGTCGGGGACGAAGCGGCGCTTGAAGAGCAGGTCGCGCGGAGGATAGCCGCAGACGATGAGTTCGGGGAAGACGACGAGTTCGGCGCCCTGCGCGACGAGCGCGGCGTAGGCTTCGAGGATCTTGCGACGGTTACCGGCGAGATCGCCGACGATGGGATTGAGCTGAGCGAGGCCGAGGCGCATGAAAAAGAGGGAGGAGGTGAGAACGTGGGTGCCTTTTTATCGGCTGACAACTCGCAACGCCAAGCTTGCGCTGCGCGTCTAGCCCGCGATTTGCTAGCCCTTCGCTTTTTACCCCACACCATGTCCCACCGACGCATTCTTCCGCTCATCGTGTTTTTGGCCGGTTTGACGGCGATGGACGCTGCTGAACGGACGACGTTGACGCTCGAGCAGGCGCTGGCCTCCGCCGAAGGCGTGAACAGCGCCGTGCTGATCAGCCGCGAAGCGGCCGCGCAGGCGCTGGAGCAGGCGAATCTGGCGCGAGCCGGGACGTTGCCGGTCGTCAACCTGACGGGAACGCAGCGGCGTTCGCGCAATCTGACGATTTTGAGCACGACGGGCGCACTCAGCGAAACCCGGCCGTCGAACCGGTATGACGGGCGGCTCACCGGGAGCTACGCGCTGCTCAATCCGCAGCTGCTTTCGGCGAGACAGGCGGGGCGCATCGGGGCCGAGGTGGCGAAAGTCGACGTGCTCGTCACGGTGCAGGCGGCGCTCACGAGCGTGGCGCAGGCGTATTTCGGGCATTTGCGCAACCTGCGGCGGCTCGATGTGCTGGACGCCAACATTGCGCGAGCGCGTTCGCTCCATGAACTCGCGCGCAACCAACTGAAGGCGGGGGTCGCCACGCAGATCGACGTGACGCGGGCCGAGGCGCAGCTCGCCCAGGCGGAGCAGGCGCGGTTGCAACAGGTGACCTCGGTGATGCAGAGCGACCTGGTGTTCAAACGGCTGCTCAACCTTGATCCGGCGGCGCCGCTGGTGCTGGCGGATTTTCCGCTGGCGCGGGTGGACGTCACGCTCGGGAGCATGGGCGAAGGCCGCACGACGTTCGAGCAGCGCGCCGACTGGTTGCGCACGCAAAAATCCTTGGAGCAGTCGCGCCTCGATGTGCGGACGGCGACCTTCGAGCGGCTGCCCACGCTGGGTCTGGCCGGAGACTTTGGCCACGCCGCCGCCAACTACGACGACGACGGCCGGCGCAAAGTCTGGACGTTCGGCGCGACGCTGACGGTGCCGGTGTTCGACGGCTGGCGTGCGAGCGCGGACCGTGGCACCGCGCTGTCCCGCCAGCGGGTGCAACAGGCCCGGCTGAATTCGCTCGAACTGCAGATCTCGTCCGAGCTGCGGCTGGCCCGGCAGGATGCCTCGTCGCGCTACGCGCAGATCGCCGTGGCCGAGAAGAACTCGGGTCTGGCCGAGGAACAACTCCGGCTCGCGCGTTCGCGTTACAACGAGGGCGTCGCCGACAACCGCGAAGTCATCGAAGCGCAGACGCAGCTCGCCGTCGCCGCGGACAATCTGCTCGAGGCGGTTTACCAATACAATTTGAGCCGCGTGGAACTGGCGCGGGCGAAAGGCGACGTGCGCGCCGTGCTCGCGGAAAAAGAGAAATGACCGGCCCGACCGCCGTTCCACGCCTGATTTTGGCGTCCGCCTCACCCCGTCGCCGGGAACTCCTGACGCAGCTCGGCGTGGCGTTCGACGTCGTTGTGGCAGACGTGACCGAGCACGAGGAGGCGTCGACCGATCCGCGTGTGATGGTGGCGCACAATGCGGCGCTGAAGGCCGACTGGGTGGCCGCGCGCCACCCGCGGGCGGTGGTATTGGGTGCGGACACGACGGTGTTCATCGCTGGAACGGCGCTGAACAAGCCGCGCGACGGAGCGGAGGCGCGGGCGATGTTGCGGCGGCTGAGCGGCCGGACGCACACGGTTTTCACGGGGCTGGCGGTGCGGCGGGCGGAAGACGGGTTGTGCATCGATGAAGGCGTGGCGAGCGAAGTGACGTTCAAGGTCCTCGACGAGGCGGTGATCGAGACTTACCTCGCGCGGGTGAACACGCTCGACAAGGCGGGCGGCTACGCGATCCAGGAGCATGGCGAACTGATTGTCGCGGGGCAGCGCGGGTCGCTGACGAACATAATCGGGCTGCCCATCGAATCGACGAAACAAATTTTGACGCGGTGCGGTCTCCTGCCATGACTTTTTGAGTCCGCCTCCGTCACCCACCTGCATGAGCCAGTCCATCACCACACCCTCCTTGACCACGTCGTTGCGTGGCATGGTCGTGCGGGCCTGGGCCGATCCCGACTCGCGGTCGACGCTGGTGGGGGTGGCGGGCGTGATCATTTTCTACGTGCTGCTCTGGTTGGTGTCGCCGTATTTGTTTCGCACGGACCCGATCACGCCCTCGTCAAACCGGCCGCATGCGTCGCCGAAGCAGTTCAGCATCGAGCTGGCGCCGGACACGTTCGTGAAACCGACGCCGAAGCCGCCGGCGCCGAACAAGTTTGTGGAGACGAATCCGGACGCGCCGGAGAACATTCCGGACAAAACGACGAATTTCGCCGCCCAGAACCAGCAGGTCGCGCAGGAAAAGCCCACGGTCGACGGCAAAAGCGACATGCCCGCCCTGGTGGGGAAGAAGGATTTTGAAAACACGCAGATCGTGAGCGGCCAGTTGGTGAAGCCGGTCGAATTGATCGAGGCCGTGCCGCCGCAAGATGTGACGCCGCCGTCGGAAAAGACCGTGCAGGCGCCGAAACTGGAGCAGAATCCGCTGACGGGCACCGAGAAAAAAGAAGGCGAGAGCAAGGACGGTTTCGCCACCAACGTTTCGAAAATAACCGAGAACACGCGGGCGATTCCGACGCGGATCGAAGGCGTGAAAAACGTGCCGCTCATCCAGGATGCGATCGCGGCCCAACCGGCCATCGATCCGCAGCGTCCGCGGCCCCGCCCCACGGTGGTGAAGACCCAGCAGGTGCGGCCGGCGATCTTGGCGGAACGCCTCGCGGGCACCGCCAACATCGGACCGACGTCGGTCGATGCGCGGTGGAGCAGCTACGGGGCGTATTTGCAGCGCATGATCGAGTCGGTGCAGATCCAGTGGGAGAAGCTGCTGACCGAGAGCAAAGTTTACCCCACGTCGAGCAGCACGGTGACGGTGAAGTTCGTGATGGATGCCGAGGGGAAAATCTCGCGTATCGTCAATCTGGACAGCACGGCGAGCGACGCCGCCTCGCGTGCGTGCGTGAGCGCGATCACGGACCGCGCGCCCTATGGCACATGGACCGACGATATGAAGGCCGTGCTCGGCGAGCAGCAGGAGATGACGTTCACTTTTTACTACCAGTGAGCGTGCCGAACGAACGATTTTGGGCGCAATTGCCGCTCGGTCGGGACGTCACGCTGCTCTCGCACGATGCGAACGGGCTGGCGGCCCTGGCGAAGCCCGCCGGGGTGCTGTCGCATCCGAATGAGATTGGCGATGAGCCGCGTTCGCTGCTGACGGTGCGCTACGCCCTGGACGGGGAGTTTTTTGACTGGACCGATGCCGACGGGGCCAACCGGCGACTGTGGCTGCTGAACCGCCTGGATTCCGCGACGTCGGGCGTGATCCTCGCTGCGGCGGACCCCGAACTGGCGACGGAAATCCGCGCGCAGTTCAAGCGGAAGCAGGTGCGGAAGATTTATTATGCGCTCGTGTTCGGCGCACCGCGGCAAGCGCTGGAGATTTGGCGGGACCTGCTCGCCGTCGACAAACGCGGCGGAAAAATCCGTGCGGCGACGAGCGCCGGCCATGTGCCGGCGGAGAGCCGCATGAGCGTCGTGCGGGCGGGGCGGAAGGAGCCGAAGGTGAGTTTGATCCGGTTGGAACCGCGCACCGGGCGCAGCCACCAGTTGCGCGTGCAGTGCGCGAAGCGCCACTTGCCGATCATCGGCGACCAGACCTACGGGGATTTCAGCCGCAACCGGGAATTTGCGAAACTGGCGGGCACGAAGCGGCTGTTTCTCCATTCGCTGGAGACCCATTTCGACTACACCTGGCGCGAGCGGGAATGGAAATTTGCGGCGAAGGCGCCGCTCCCGGACGCCTTCGAGAAGTTCCTTTGACAGGGGGCGCGGAATGCGCGGAATTGCGCGACTCACGCCCGCCATGATTCTGCCCAAAGCCAACCGCCTCACTCCTGAACAGCTCGCCGAAGTCACCGGAATCGTGGCGGAGTTCGGCTGCAAGATTCAGCAGATCGTCGGTGCGGTGCGCACGATCTACGCGATCGTGGGCGACGAGCGCGAGGAACTGATGATCAACCGGATCGAGGGTCTGGACTACATCGACCGCATCGATCGCATCCAATCGCCGTTCAAACTGATGGACAAGCGGTCGGATCTGGCGACCCACCGCATCACGATCGGCGGGGTGACGCTCGGCGAGGAGCTGTTGGTGATCGCCGGCGCGTGCACGATCGATCCGAAGAACCCCAATTATTTCTACGAGACGGCGGCGGCGGTCAAAGAAGCCGGCGCGAACGCGCTGCGCGGCGGCGTGTGGAAACCCCGCACGAATCCCTACACCTTTCAAGGCGACGTGAAGTCGCTCGATATCCTGATGGAAGCCTCGCGGCGCACGGGGCTGTCGGTGGATACCGAGGTCATGGAAGAGGCGCACATCCAACTCGCCCTCGATGCCGGAGTGCACACCCTCCAAGTCGGAGCGCGCAACGCCCTCAATTACTCGCTGCTCCGCGCGATCGGCCGGGCCATCGCGGAACGCGACAACGCCGTGTTGCTCAAACGCAGCATCCACATGGGCCCGCTCAGCGAGTTCATCTCGGCCGCGGAATACATCGCGGCGTTTGGCAACCCGAACGTGATCCTCTGTCCGCGCGGCACCACGCCCACGCTCGACGGCTACCGCAACCATCCGGACGAAAGCATTACGCCCCTGCTGAAGGAAAAGACCTGGGCGCCGGTCGTGGTGGATCCCTCGCACTCGGTCGGCAAGGCGGCCTATGTGCCCGCGGCGGCGCTGGCGGCGGTCGCCTACGGGGCGGACGGACTTTGCATCGAGGCGCACGTCGAGCCGAACAAAGGTATCGGCGACGATCCGAAGCAGGCGCTGACGCCCGACGTGTTGCGCGAGACGATCAAGCAGGCCAAGCAGCTGTGGGCGATCCGACGAGGCCAGACCCCGGCGGCGGCGAAATGAACGTCCGGATTTGACAATTTGCGAGGATGTGGCCACACGTGGCCACATGAAATCGAAACTGGTGTTGAGCCTGCGGGCGAGGGCCACGATTCGACCCGCGGCGGTCGAAGAAGCGGCGGCGGAGATCTTGCGCCGCCGCGCGACGGTGTCGGTGCGCGAGGCCAAGGATCAAATCTCGGCGCTCATGGCCCGCGCCGAGGCCGGTGAAGACATTGTCATCACGTCAGACGGCGAACCCAAGGCGATGCTGGTGCGTTACCGTCCGGTGGTCGGAGGCAAGGCCTGGCGCCCGATCGAAGCGTTCCGCGCGAGCATGCCGGTGGCGCCGGACTCGACGGCGATGCTGCGCGAAGCGCGGGACAGCGGCTACTGAGATGTATCTCGACACCTCGGTCGTCGTGAAACTCTACACGCACGAAGCCGATTCGGCGGCGTGCGAGAAGATTGTCGTCGGGCACAAAATTGTTTCCTCCGAGCTCCTGTATGCCGAACTCTGGTCGGCCCTGCTGGCGAAGGAGCGGTCCGGAGCGTTGGCCCCCGGGCAACGCCTCGTCGTGTGGACCCTCTTCGAGTCGCATCTGATCGACGATTTCGTCGAACTGCTGCCCCTTGACGGCGTGATCGTGCGGGACGCGGCGGAAATCATGGCGAAAGTGCACCCGCAGGTGCCGCTGCGCACGCTGGATGCCCTGCACCTGGCCACCTTTGCGGGCGTCGAATCGGGGCCCATCTTCAGTCGCGACAAACGCATGGTCGATGCGGCGCGGCTTCTGGGATTTGCCGTGGTCGCCTGACCGCCGACGCGCGTCACAGCAGGCTCAACTGCGCATCGTCGGCGGGAGCGACGGAGATTTTCTTCCGGGGCTTCGCCTGGGGCGCCGCGGTGGGCAGCGTGACGTCGGTGTCGTCGCTCTCCAGTTTCGCGAGAATGGTTTTGGCGCGGTCGATGACGCTGAGCGGGAGGCCGGCGAGGCGGGCGACCTGGATGCCGTAGCTGCGGTCAGCGGCGCCGGGGACGACACGGCGGACGAAGACGATGTCGTCGTTCCACTCTTTCACGGCGACGGAGAAATTGCGGAGACGCGGGAGGTGTTTCGCGAGCTGCGTCAGCTCTTGGTAGTGCGTGGCGAACAAGGTGCGGGCGCCGCGGTCGGGCGCGCGATGGAGATGTTCGACGACGGCCCACGCGATGGAAAGACCGTCGTAGGTCGAGGTACCGCGGCCGATTTCATCGAGGATGATGAGGGAGCGGTCGGTCGCGTTGTTGAGGATGTTGGCGGTCTCGTTCATTTCGACCATGAAGGTCGAGTTGCCGCGGGCGAGATCGTCGCTGGCGCCGACGCGGGAGAAAATGCGGTCGACTAGCCCGATGCGGCAGGACTTCGCGGGCACCCAGCAGCCGACCTGGGCGAGCAGCGTGATCAGCGCGATCTGCCGGATGTAGGTCGATTTGCCGGCCATGTTGGGGCCGGTGAGCAGGACGACCTGCGCGTCGTCGCAGGCGAGCAGCGTGTCGTTGGGCACGAAGGCGGCGCTGGCACCGCGGGCGACGGTGGTGTCGGGGGCGCGGAGCATTTGTTCGACGACGGGATGCCGCCCCTCGGTGATTTCGAGGATGTCGCCCTCGTCGAGGGTGGGACGGCAGTAGTCCCACTCGCGGGCAAGGAGGGCCCAGCCGGCGAGGACGTCGAGTTCGGCGAGGGCGTCGGCGGTGTGGGCGAGGGCGATGGAGTCGTCGAGGACGGCCGCGACGAGGTGGTTGAAGAGTTCGAGTTCGCGGGTGGCGGCGTTTTCCTCGGCGTGAAAAATCTCCTTTTCCTTTTGCTTGAGCGACTCGGTCACATAGCGCTCGCCGCCGACGGTGGTCTGGCGCCGGATGTAGTCGGCGGGAACCAGGTGGAGGTTGGCCTTGGTGATCTCGATGTAGTAGCCAAAATTATTGGTGAACCTGACCTTCAGGCTCCGGATGCCGGTGCGCTCCTGCTCTCCGCGCTCCAAGTCGGAAAGCCACGTCTTGTTCCCGCTGGTGAGGGCGCGGAGCTCGTCAAGTTTGGCGTCATAGCCGGCGCGGATGTAATTGCCGTCGGCGAGATCGTTGGGGAGTTCGGCGGCGAGGGAGCTGATCAGGAGCTGCCGCAGCGCGGGCAGTTCCTGAAGGTGAGCGCTGAGCGCCGAAAGCTGGGCGTCCGCACCGAAGGCTACGAGCTCGGCGCGGAGGACGGGGATTTGCGCGAGGGTGTCGCGGATGCCGCCGAGTTCGCGCGGGTTGCGGAGACGATTTTGCAGACGGCCGAGAATCCGGGGAATATCGCGGACGCTGGCGAGGAGTTCGCGGAGCGAAGCGAGGCGGGAAGGCTGGGCGAGCAGTTCGCCAACGAGGGATTGGCGGCGGTTGATCTCCGCGAGATCGAGGGTCGGGGAGGCGAGCCAACGCTCGAGGAGCCGGGCGCCGGTGGAGGTGCCGGTGCGGTTGATGGCGCTGAGGAGCGAGCCGTCGCGCGCGCCGCGGCTGGAGGAGAAAATTTCGAGATTCCGGAGCGTGGCGGGGTCGAGGAGCAGGGTGCGGGCGCTGCGGTATTCCTGCAGGCCGCGGAGGTTTTCGGGCTTCGCGCAGAGATTTTCCGTGGCGTAGTAGACGAGGGCGCCGGCGGGACCGAGGGCCGGATGGGAGTGGGCGAGGCCGAAGCCCTGCAAGTTGAGCACGCCCAGCGTGTCCATGACCGTTTTCGCCCCGGTCGCGGTGTCGAAGTGATAGCCGGGCAGCTCGGTGACGAGGCGTGTGGAGGCGAAGGCGTGGAGGGCGTGGATCTCGGTCTGGTCGTGCGGCGCCGCCTGCCAGCGTTCGCGCTCGTTTTCGATGACGAGCAGTTCGGCGGGGTCGAGGGCGGTGAGGACGGGCAGGAGGTTTGCGATGTGGGTGTCCGTCGCGACGCGGAACTCGCCGGTCGAGAGATCGAGCCACGCGGCCTGCAGGCCGTGTTTGTCGAGGGCGAGGGCGCAGAGGTAGTGGTTGCGCGCGGCGTCGAGTTGGTTGGCGGCGAGGGTGGTGCCGGGCGAGAGGATGCGCGTGAGTTGGCGGCGGACGAGTTTGCCGGCCTTGGCGGGCTCGGCCTGGTCGCAGATGGCGACTTTTTTCCCGGCCGCGAGGAGTTTGGTGACGTAGTTGTCGAGGGCCTGGGACGGGAGGCCGGCCATGGGGTGGTCCTGGCGTTTGGTGAGTGTCAGGCCGAGCAGGCGGGAGGCGACGACGGCGTCGTCGAAAAACATTTCGAAGAAATCGCCGAGGCGGAACAGCAGGAGAGTGTCCTTCGGCAGCCCGCGCCTCACCTCAAAATACTGCTGCATCATCGGGGTGAGTTTGGCGGCGTCGGACATGGCGGGACGGGGAGTGGAACCACGAAACCCGCGGAATACACGAAAAATTTTCCGCGCAGCCTTGCGCCGGAACGCGGGGTGGTTCGTGTAATCCGCAGTGAAGCTTTTTCATCGCGATCTGGGTGGGGCGGGGCGACCGCCTTTGGTGGTGCTGCACGGCATGCTGGGTTCGTCGCGCAACTGGCAGTCGGCCGGCCGCGACCTCGCGGACACCTATCACGTGCTGGCGCCGGACCTGCGGAACCACGGCGGTTCGCCCCATGCGGACGGCATGAGCTACGCGGATTTGATGGGCGATGTGGTGGAGTGGCTGGACGACCAGGGGCTCGCGCAGGCGTCGTTGCTCGGGCACAGCATGGGGGGCAAGACGGCGATGTTGCTCGCGTGCCGTCATCCGGAGCGCGTGGCGCGGCTGATCGTGGCGGACATCGCGCCGAAGGATTACGTGTGGGTGGCGCACCGGGTGAATTTCGCCGCGATGAACGAACTCGATCTCGCCAGCCTGCACTCGCGGGCGGAGGCGGAGTTGCGGCTGGAAGCTCGCGTGCCCAACTGGGCGCTGCGGAAATTTCTTGCGACGAATCTGGAGCGCACGGACGACGGGGCGTGGCGCTGGACGATCTCATTGCCGGCGATTACGGCCGCATTGTCGGCGTTGGAGAAAAATTCGTTGGCGGACGGGGACTGCTACGACGGGCCGGCGCTGTTCATCGCCGGCGGGAAATCGGACTACGTCGGCGAGGAAGATCAGGCGGCGATCCGGGCGCATTTCCCGGCGGCGCGGGTCGCGGTGATCGCGGAGAGCGGTCACAACCCCCACATGGAAACGCGCGAGAAATTTGTGGCGCTCGTGCGCGAGGCCTGAACACTCCCACCCGCTTCGCGTCGGTTTCACTGTCACCCACACCCGATTTTCCCATGCCCCACATTACTTCGAGCAAGACCCAGCCTGTCTATGACGTGATTGTCGTCGGTTCCGGGGCCGGCGGCGGCCAGACGGCCTACACGCTCACAATGGAAGGCGCCAAGGTGCTGATGCTGGAAGCCGGGCGGAATTACGATCCGGTGAAGGAAACGCCGATGTTTCAGACGACGGCGCAGGCGCCGTTGCGCGGGGCGAGCACGCCGGACAAGCCCTTCGGCTTTCATGATGCGACCGTCGACGGCGGCTGGCAGGTGCCGGGCGAACCGTACACGAGCGCGTCGAGCGATCCGGCGCGGCAGTTTTGGTGGTGGCGCGCCCGCATGCTGGGCGGGCGCACGAACCATTGGGGCCGGATATCGCTGCGCAACGGTCCGTATGATTTCAAACCGAAGAGCCGTGACGGCCTCGGGTTCGACTGGCCGATTTCCTACGAGGACGTGGCGCCGTATTACGACAAGGCCGAGATGCTCGTGGGGGTTTACGGTTCGAACGAAGGGCTGGAAAACACGCCGGATTCGCCGGCGGGTTGCCTCCTGCCTCCGCCGAAAATGCGCGCGGGCGAGTTGCTCGCGCAGCATCGGGGCAAGAAACTTGGCGTACCCGTGGTCCCGATTCACCGCGCCGTGCTGAGCGTGAAACAGGATGCGGAGAACATTCCGGCGAAGCTGCACCCCAAGAACCCCAAGGCGCAGCGTGTGCTCGCGCAGGCGATGCGGGAGCGGGCCGCGTGTTTCTGGGCGACCGATTGCGGGCGCGGGTGCTCCATCAAGGCCAACTACCAGTCGACGACCGTGCATCTCCCGCCGGCGCTGGCGACGGGCAATCTCGACATTGTGACCAACGCGATGGTGCGGCAGGTGCTCGTCGACGAAAACGGCAAGGCGACGGGCGTCGCGTATGTCGACCGGCTGACCGGCCAGGAATGCGTCGTCAAGGCGCGGGTCGTGGTGCTCGCGGCGAGTTCGGCCGAGTCGGTGCGGATTCTGCTCAACTCCAAATCGCCGCGGTTCCCCAACGGGCTCGCCAACTCCAGCGGCAAGGTCGGGAAATATATTATGGATACGGTGGGGGCGCGGCTGAGCGGACAGATTCCCCTGCTCGAGAATCTCCCGGTGCACAACGAGGACGGTGCGGGCGGCAACCACGTTTACGTGCCGTGGTGGCTCTACAAGGAGCAGCACGCGGGCAAGCTCGGTTTCGCGCGCGGCTACCACATCGAGTTTGGCTCGGGCCGTCGCATGCCCGGCATGGGTTCGACGGGGCCGCTGGAGGCGCTGACCGGAGGGAATTACGGCAAGCAGTTCAAGGAGGACGCCCGCCGCTATTACGGGTCGTTCATGGGCTTTGCGGGCCGGGGCGAAATGATTCCCAACGAAGATTCGTTCTGCGAACTCGACCCGACGGTGAAAGACACGTGGGGCATTCCGGTGCTGCGCTTTCACTGGAAGTGGTCCGAGCACGAGACGCGGCAGGCGGCGCATATGCAGCGGACCTTTGTCGAACTCATCGAAGCGATGGGCGGCAAGGCGGGAAAACCCGATGCCACCGGGGCCGCAGCGATCGAGCCGGGCGGGAAAATCATCCACGAAGTCGGCGGCACCATCATGGGGGCCGACGCCAAGCAGTCCGTGACGAACCAGTGGGGGCAGACGTGGGACGTGAAAAATCTTTTCGTCAACGACGGCGGCCCGTTTGTCAGCAACGCCGACAAGAATCCCACGCTCACGATCATGGCCCTCGCGTGGCGGGCGAGCGACTACATGCTTGAGGAAATGAGGAAAGGAAATCTTTGAGATGACGACGAACCCTACCCCCGACACGCCCGTTCCCGCCCGCATGGACCGCCGCTCGGCGATCAAATGGATGCTCGGTGCCGCCGCGACCGTGGCCATCATGGACCGCGACGGCGTGGCCGCCGAGGCAACGAAGCCCGCCGCGGTCGGCTACGGCACCGACCCGGATCTCGTGAAGATCTACCGACCGGGCGAGCTGTGGCCGCTGACCTTCACCGAGGCGCAGCGCCGCAGTGCCACGGCCCTGTGCGATGTGATCATCCCGGCAGACGAGAAGTCGCCCGCCGCCTCGAAGGTCGGCGTGCCGGACTTCATCGACGAATGGATCAGTGCGCCGTATCCGGGGCACGATACGGACAAGCGCACGGTGGTTGAAGGCCTCGCGTGGCTCGACGCGGAGGCGCAGAAGCGCTTTGGCAACGATTTCGCGGACCTCGTGCTGCGGCAGAAATCGGCGATCTGCGACGACATCTGTGCGATCGGCAAAGCGAAACCGGAGTTCCGGAAGGCGGCGCAGTTTTTCCGCAAGTTCCGCGATCTGACCGCGGGCGGTTTTTACTCCACGCCCGAGGGATCGAAGGACATCGGCTACGTCGGCAACGTGGCGCTCGCGAGCTTCGACGGCCCGCCGCCCGAGGTGTTGAAGCGGCTGGGGCTGGCGTAAAGCCGGCCGGTCTCAGTCTGAACCATCGCCCGTCGGGCAGGCGGCTACCGCTTCGTCCACAGCCGCAGCGACGCGAGGAGGAAGTCTTCGAGTGCGGCGGACTCGTTCAGGTTCAGGCGGAGCAGGCCGACGTTGTGCTCCAGTTTCTCGATCGAACCGATGATGGCGCGGCGCGCGACCTCGTCGCCGGCGACGAGGCGGGGGAGGGCGTAGGCGCGCGTGGCCTGCTCGATCTCGGAAAAGAGGCGCGCCCGGAGCCCGTTGGCGATACCGGTCTCAATGGCGACCTGCTCGTCGGCGGCGAGGTCCGGCGGGAGTTTTTCCTTTTGCTGTTTCCAGACCTGATCGGTGGCGAAGTCGAGGACGGCGCCGAAGCGCGCGACGAGACCGTAGGCGGTGAAGACATGGTCGGCGACGGCGCGTTTGTCGGTGACGCCGCCCGAGAGCCGGCCGAGCCACGCACAGTAGTCTTCCAACCAGGGCGTCCAACCGTCGGCCGCGAGAGGAATGCCGATCGACGGGAAACGAAACTGGAGCACGCGGCTGCGGATGGTCGGGAGCAGGGCGTAGGGACGCGTGGTGAGGAGGAGCAGCGTGGTGTTGGCGGGCGGTTCCTCGAGGGTTTTGAGGAAGACGTTGGCCGCGGCGGTGTTCATGCGGTCCACCTCGTGGATGATCGCGACCTTGCGCGGGGCGACGGCGGGCGTGACTTGGACCTTGGCGATGAGTTCGCGCGTGGCGTCCGCGGAGATCTGGCGCATTTTTCCGGCGGGACGGAGCGCAAAGCAGTCGGGGTGCTGGTCGGGCGGGAAATGCGCGGAAGCGCCCTGGGCGTTGAGGAGGCGATCCGCGATGGCGAGGGCGATGGCGACGAGGATGTCGGGGTCGTCGCCGTGGAGCAGGAGGCTGTGCGACAGGCGCTGGCGCGCGATGGCCTGTTCGATGACGACGACGGCCGGGGTGCCGGCGAGGGCAGGGGGCCAGGGCGTGGCGGCGGTCATCGGGGCGCGAACAAGAATCTGCCGGTGCGGTCGGGGACCCGGCCTACTTCAGGCGCGCCTGCACTTCGCTCCAAATTTTCTTTTCGATGGCCTCGGCCGTCTTGGTGCCGTCGACGACGATGAAGCGCTCCGGCATGCCCTTCGCGAGGACAAGGTAGCCCTCGCGGACCTTGGTGTAGAAATCGATGTTTTCGCGTTCCATGCGGTCAGGCAGATCGGAGGCGCGCTGTTTGAGGCGGGCGAGGCTGACCTCCGTGGGGACATCGATGACGATGGTGAGGTCGGGCATGACGTTGCCGACGGCGAACCGGTTGATCTGCGCGACGGGATCGGCGGCAAGGTTGCGCGCGATGCCCTGGTAAACGGTCGACGAATCGAGGAAGCGGTCGCTGAGGACCACGGCTCCGCGCATGATGGCGGGCGCGATCACTTCGCGGACGAGCTGCGCGCGCGCCGCGGTGAAGAGGAGCAACTCGGTTTCGGCGCACATCTCGTCGCCCTTGGAATTATGGACGATGCTGTTGCGGATCTGTTCGCCGATCTCGGTGCCGCCGGGCTCACGGGTGGTGAGGACTTCGCGGTGCGTCTTTTGGAAATGGGCCGCGAGCCGGGCGATCTGGGTCGATTTCCCGGATCCTTCCGAGCCCTCGAAGGAGATGAGTTTGCCGGAGGCTTTTTGTTTCAGAGGCATGGGGGCAGCGTGGAACGATCAGCGCCAGTTGGCGAGGAACGTTTCGAGGTCGGAAAGCGAGGGGCTCTGGGCCGTGCGGACATAATGCCCGCTGGTGCAAACGCCGAGGGCGAGGCACGCCTCGGGTGACAGGCCGAGGAGCTGGCCGGTGCTGAAACCGGCGTTGAAATGGTCGCCGGCACCGGTCGTGATGAGCGGCTTGGTCGTGTAGGGGCCGGGCACACACCACGTGCCGTCGGCGGTGGCGCAAGCGGCGCACTCGCGCGGATGGACGACGACGGTGGTGAGCGCGAGCTTGGCGCGGATGTCGACGGCCATCTGGCGGAGGCTCGCCTCGTCTTCGCCGACCGCCGCGAAGCCGAGGGCGGCGTAAACCTGCTGAGCTTCCTTGAGATTCAGGCCGAGGGTGACGCGACCGAAGCGGGCAAACTTGGCCATCGCGGCGAGCGCGGCGCGGAGATCTTCGACGGAGCGTTTTTCCGGGTCGCAGAGGTCGAAGAAGAAAAGGCAATCGTGCGCGGGAAGTTTGGGGAGGACGCGCTCGACGAGTTCGACGAGGATCGCGGTCATGTTCGGCACCATCGTCCAGTTGATGAGGGAGACGAGGTCGGCGGCGGCGAGTTCCGCGTGGAAGGTGCTTTCGCCCATGACGGCGCAGATGCGGTCGTAGGTGATTTCGTCGAGGCTCTTCATCTGGCCGAGCATCAGTTTGCCGTCGTTGAACTCGACGGCCGTGGTGTGCGCGGCGTCGCAAATGGAAAAGGTGCGGGCCTTGGTGGCCAGACCGGAGAACACCGGATGCACGGCGGGCTGGCCGAGGGCGCCGATGTAGGTCACGCGTGTGCCGGTGGCGAGGAGGGCGTTGGCCATGATCGGGCCGTTGCCGCCCAGTTTGTCCATGCGGGGGTAGAACTCGAGATTGGTGCTCTTGCCGGCGGCGCCCTGGATGCGCTGGGCAAACTCGGTGATCGTGTCGATCGGCGTGAAGTTCTCGCCCTGGCCGCGGCGAAGGCCGACGGGGGTGACGATGGTGTCCACAAAGCCGTCGAAGCCGACGAGGGCGGATTTGGCGCCGAGGCGGGCGCGGTTGGCTTGGAGTTCTTGGAGGGCGCGTTGACGAAACATAGGTGAGGGAGTGGCGACAGCAGAAAATCGCGTGCGGACGGCGGCAAACAGAATCGAGCGGGTGATTTTCGCGCGGCACGCGCCGCCGGTGAACAAGTCCCGGGGAATTTCCGTTGAACGTGCCGTTCAAACCCGCCAACTCTTCCGCCACTTCCACCATGCTCGCGCTGCTCCCTGTCCCGTACCTCCTCGCCTCGGCCAATATCATCGAGATTTTCGAACGCTGCGGCCTGGTCGACAAGATCATCGTGATCGGCCTCGCCTTGTTCAGTCTGGTCGCGTGGACGATCATGTTCGGGAAGCACTTTGAATTGAAACGCCTCCGGATGCTGAACCACAGCTTTGAAGCGCACCTGCGCGATCAGCGGACGCTGCTGGACCTGCCGGAGTCGTTTAAAAACAAGCGGGCGATTCCGTATGCGGACCTGTTTGCCGACGCGGTGGAGGGTTACTGGCGGGCGGCGGCCATCGGCAAGGAGCAGGGCATCGAAAACTCGCGGGCCCGCCTGGAGCACGCCGAGAATGCCATCCAGCGCGCGATCTCGCGCCAGACGCTCCGCTACGAATCGAGCATGATTTTTTTGGCGTCGATCGTGTCGGGGGCGCCGTTCATCGGCCTGCTGGGCACGGTGTGGGGCGTGATGGAAGCCTTCAGTGCGGTTGCGCAACAGCAGACGGCAGGGATCCAGCAACTGGCGCCCGGCGTCTCGGGCGCGATGCTCGCCACGATCGCCGGACTCGTGGTCGCGATCCCGTCCGTCTTTGGCTACAACCTGCTTCTCGGCAACACGCGCGAGATGGTTGTGGAAATTGAGAACTACGCCAGTTCGCTCGCGGACCGGCTCGAGCTCGAGTCGAAATAAGCGGACGACCACGCCATGGCCCGCAATTTTCGCCGTCAGCGCACCACGCAGCCGATCGCCGATCTCAACGTCACGAACCTGATCGATCTCGGGTTCATGCTGCTGATCATTTTCATGGTCGTGGCGACGGTTTCGAAGCAGGAGCAGACGCTGCCCATCAACCTGCCGATCGAATCGAAGAGCATCCAGACGAAGCCCGATCCGGACGACAAATTTCAGAGCATCACGATCCAGGCGGACGGCACGTGCACGCTCGGCGGGCGGCCCCTCACGTTGGCGCAGCTCGCACGCGAACTGGCGCCCTTTGGGGCCCAGCCGAAGCCGCCGGTTTTTCGCATCCGCATGGACGCAAAGACGACCGCGCAGCAATTTATCTCCGTCATGGACGAGTTGAAAAAACACAAACTGTTCCGGTTTACGATCGACACCCAGACGGCGCCCTAAGGTTCGCCGCCTCCGCACGTTTTCCTCTGCCGCCGCGCCATGCCCGACCGAATGCCAGCCGCCTTTGTGACCTCCGTGGCCCTCCACGGGCTGGTGGTCGCCGTGCTGCTGTTGCTCGCCTACTCGGTGAACTCGGATCCCAAGCCCGAGACAAAGATTTTCGAACTCGTGGCGGGAGAAGGCGACAATTTCGGGGCGACCGAAGCGCCGGCGTTGGGCGTGCCGGGAGGGATCAAACTCAACGTGCCGACCCCGCCCGCGCCGCGCCCCGAACCGATCAAGCCCGAGGTGATCAAGGCCGAGCCGCTGCCGGTTAAACCGGAACCCACGCCGCCCGTGCCCGAGCCCGCGGTGCCGAAGCCGGCGCCGGTGCCCAAGCCTGAACCCGTTCCGACGAAGGACGCGCCGAAAACGGCCACCCCGCCGAAACAGCGGACGATGGCCGAGGAAGTGAAACGGAAGATCGTCATCGAAAATTCGAAGGTACTGCAGAAGATTGCGCGGGAAAAGGCCGCGGAAAAGAAGCGGCTGGACCAGGAGCGGGCCGACCAAGCCAAGCAAGCCAAGGCTGCGGCGGCCAATGCGCCGCGGATCGATGCCGAGGGTATCGCGAAGGGGGTGCTCGGAGGCTCGACGGCCAACAAGATCGGCGGTGCGGGGGGCAAGGCACTGACCGGAGCCGACGGTCCGGTGATGGAGAAATATTTCGCGATGCTGCGCGAACGGCTGCTCAAGGCGCTCGACAAACCGCCGGGCCTGAGCGACACGCTCGTCGCCGAAGCGGAATTTCGCCTGAATGCCGACGGATCGATCGCCAGCGTGAAAATCATCAGTCCGTCCGGCAGCGCCGAATTCGACCGCGCCGTGGTCGAGGCCTATGCGCGCGTGCGGATGCCGGTGCGTCCGGACGGGAAGAGTTCGGTGCACTCTTTGAAGTTTCGGACCAAGGATTTGGAGGGCGGATGAAAAAGTCCTTGCATTCGCGCGGGGAAGTTGGCTTTTCCTGATCCCTCGTTCACGCGAGTATGGGCTCTTAGCTCAGTTGGTAGAGCGCCTCAATGGCATTGAGGAGGTCAACGGTTCGATCCCGTTAGGGTCCACCATTTAACCCCGCCGCAAGGCGGGGTTTTTTGTTTTCAGGGTTTAAGGGAACAGGACCGGCGGAGGTTCCGCGGTGGCGCGGTTGGGCACGTAAAGCCGGGCCACGACGTCCCGCCAGTGGGCGTCCTCGACTTCGCGGCGTTTCACGGCGCGATATTCGATCTCACCGGCGATGAAGATGAACGAGAAGAGCACGGCGAGCATGTAGAGCGGTTCGTCGGTCAAGCCGATCCGCGGGGCGATCAGGGCGATCACGACGCCCAAACCCGCCAAGACCTTGCCCACCGACGCGGCCCAGAGGGTTGCGCGCAAGTAGGGCAGCCGGGTGGCGAGGAGGGCACGCAGAATCCGGCCGCCATCCATCGGGAAAGCCGGAAGCAAGTTGAAGCAGCCCATGACGAGATTGGCCACGAACACCTGCTCCACCAAGCCGGCCAGCGAATAGCGGAGCACGACATCGTTGTCCGCCCCCAGCGGCACAAACCACAGCGCACCGACGATCGCGAAATTCACGGCCGGTCCCGCGATGGTCATGAGAAACTCGCGCAGGGGTTGCCGGGGAATATCGTCGAACTCCGCCATCCCGCCGATGGGCATGAGCAAGATGCGCCGCACCCCGATGCCGAAGCGCATCGCGGTCAGCGAATGTCCGAGTTCGTGCAGCACCACACAGGTGAAGAACGCGAGGACGGTCGCGACGCTCCAGAGCAGGCCGGCCCAGCGCGCCTCGGCCCACCCGTCCTGCGCGATGAACGCGATCAGGAGAAAAAAGGTGAAATGCAACTGGAGCTGAATCCCCCGGATGCGGAAAAGGTTCATTGACCAACCAAGCATGCGGCCTAACAAAGGCCCGCCCGCGGAAATCGCCAGCGCCTTCGTCTCGGTTGGCCGGACCTCTCCGCAGATTCTCCTCCATGTCCGAAATCACCACCAAACCGCCGACCATCCTCGTCATCGACGATGACACGGAGATCCGTTACTCGCTCTCCCGCGTCCTGACGTCGCGCAAATACGTCGTCACGGAGGCCGCCAGCGGCGAACAGGGCATCGCGATGGTGAAGAAGGGCCCGTTCCCCGACCTGGTGTTTCTGGACGTGCGCATGGGCGGGATGGGCGGCATTGAGGCGTTGCAGCATATCCGGTCGGCGAATCCGAAGCAGTTGGTGGTGCTGATGACGGCGTTCGGCACGGCCCAGACCGCGATCGAAGCGATGAAATACGGCGCGTTCGACTACGTGATGAAGCCCTTCGATCCGGCAAAGGTGCTCACGCTGGCGGAGAACGCCCTCAAGGCGCACGCCGACATGCGCGCCGTCGGCGATTACAAGCCGACGATCAACGCCGACGACTATCGCGAAGGCGTCGTCGGCAGTTCGCCGGTCATGCAGGACGTGTTCAAGGTCATCGGCCAGGTCACGGCCAGCGACGTCACGGTGATGATCACCGGCGAGAGTGGCACCGGCAAGGAGCTCGTGGCGCGGTCGATTTGGAAGCACAGCCACCGCGCGTCGCGGCCGTTTATCGCGGTCAACTGCGCCGCGATTCCGGACAACCTGATCGAGAGCGAACTGTTCGGACACGAGAAGGGTTCGTTTACCGGCGCGACGGTCCAGCGCCTGGGCAAGTTCGAACTGTGCGACAAGGGCACGATTTTCCTCGACGAAATCGGCGACATGGCGCTCGCGACGCAGACAAAAATCCTGCGCGTGCTGCAACAGGGTGAGATCCAGCGGGTCGGCGGCACCGAGACCCTCAAGGTGGACGTGCGCATCATCGCGGCGACCAACAAGGACCTCGAAGAGATGGTGAAAGCGAAGACGTTCCGCGAGGACCTTTACTACCGGCTCAATGTCGTGCGGATCCGGATGCCCCCGTTGCGCGAGCGCGGCGACGATGTGCCGCAGATCGTCGATTTTTGCCTGCAGAACCTTGTGAAGCAGAAAAAGGCGCGCGTGGCGAAGGTCTCGCCCGAGGCGATGGCCGTGCTGACGCGCCACAATTGGCCGGGCAACGTGCGCGAACTGGAAAACGTCATTTACCGCAGTGCCGTGATTGCGCAGGGCGACACAATTTTGGTCAAAGATTTGCCGGCCGAAATCCGTGGCGCGGCGGGCGTGGAACCGCCCGTGGGCGCGCTGGGCAGTGGCGCGAGCGAAGCGCCGTTCGACACGGTCCGCACAGCGAGTGCGGAGTCCGCGGCCCTCGCGGCGGCGAAGGTTGTCGCCGAGAGCATAGCCGGGGGTGCGACCGACGCCACGCTGACGCTCGAACGCGCCTTCGATTTTCTGCACAACGAACTCGGCCGACAGGGCACGCCGATGTTGCCCCAGATTGAACGCGAACTGGCGCGGCGCGCGTTCGCCGCCGCGGAAGGTGACGCTACGGCGGCCGCGAAATCGCTCGGATTGACCAAGGTGGCCCTGCAAAAACGTTTGAAAGAGTAGGGGGCTTCGGCGTCGCCCGGAGCGGTCCGGGCAGGTCCGCGATTGCGGTCTTCCCGTGGAAACAATCCCGGTCGGCCCCGTCTGGCGCCGCAACACGGCCTTCATGAAAACTCCGTTTCGTTGGCTCCTCCTCACCGTCGACATGGCGCTGGCGCTCGGCCCGGTGATCCACGCCGCGATCCCGCAACGATGGCGAGAAAGAAGGTGCGGTGCTTTTTCAAAGTCTGCCGGCGTCGAACATGAGGCGATTAAGCGCGTGATGAAGGACGGCAAGCCCGCCTACGCTTTCGCCGTGCTGCGGGAAATCGGCGCGCAGCAGAATATCGAATTTACGTTTTCGAAAGACGGCAGCCTGTTCACGCCGGACTTTCTCGCGCAGTTCGACGCGTTCTTTTTTACACGACTGGCGACCTCACGCTGGCCAAGAACAGTCCGGTGCAGGGAGACGGAAACGCGCCGATGACCGCAGCCGGCAAGGCGGCGTTTCTCCAGACGATTGCCGACGGCAAGGGCTTTATCGGCACGCACAGCGCGGCCGAGCCATTTCACCCGCTGGGCAACCAGGAGCACGGCCCGGCCCGAAACTTGGATGACGGGGCCAAGTTGGACGATTAAACGCGCAGGCTCGGCGCGTTGTTTATCAAACATGACGCCCCGCAAAAAGGACGGCAGATCGTCGCAGACGGGATGTTTCCAGGGATGAGCGAGGTTCGGGCTGATTTCGGCCCGAATGAGGAATGGTATTCCCTGAAGGATTTGGCGCCGGACCTCCACGTGCTGCTGGTAAAGGATAACTACGATGACGGGCCGTCCTACGCCCGGCCACCATATCCTGCCACCTGGGCGCGCCAGCACGGAAAAGGCCGGGTTTTCTATACCAGCATGGGCCACCGGGCCGATATTTGGACGAACCCGACGTTTCAGGCGGCACAGGTGGGCGGCTTGAATTGGGCGGCCGCACCGGGGCGATGCCGAGATTTCGCCCAACTTGGCGCGCGCGGCACCTCAGGCCCCCATGTTGTGCCGGCCGACGTCGAACCGCCGCCGTCAAAATCCGCCGCGCCCCAAAAGCAGCGCCGACGCCAAGACAGGGACTGAAGTAAGCAAACCTGCCGCCACTTCGGATGCTTTGGTGCGGGGGCGCCGCTGCCATGTGGCGGTTACGGTCCTTCGGATGGCCCGGACCGCGACGACGAGGTTTCCCGTGTTTTTCATTGGCGGCGGACGGGATGCCGGCATTTTGCCCCCTATCACCGTCTGCGAAACCAGTCCAATACGGCACAATGGACATTATGTTAACTAAAGAAACTTCCCAAACGAGCCCTTTATCGCCCACGCTTTTCCATTGGCTGGACCACCGCGCTGCCGGCGTGTTGCTGCATCCGACCTCCCTGCCGAGTCCCTTCGGCATCGGCGCCTTCGACGAGGCCGCGAAAGCGTTCGTCACGTTCCTCGCCGAGGCAGGAATGAAATATTGGCAACTCTGCCCGCTCGGACCGACCGGTTACGGCGATTCGCCCTACCAATGTTTCTCGTCGTTCGCGGGCAATCCCTACCTGATCGATCCGGCCGCACTCGTTCGCGCGGGCCTGCTCGATCGTGCCGCTCTGCTGCCTCTCCAGACGCTCAATTCCGATCACGTCGATTTTGGCGCACTCTATCAGCTGAAACGCCCCCTGTTGTTCTCCGCGCACGCCACTTGGCGGAAGAATCCGGCCGGGCCGCTGCCGTATGGCAGTTTCGCCGCCTTTCGCCGGCAGCACGGCACCTGGCTCGCCGGCTACGGACTCTTCTCAGCGCTCAAGGATCATTTTTCCGGCCGTCCCTGGTGGGAATGGCCCGCGGAGGTCCGCTCCCTCGCCGCCGCGCAAAAATCGCCGCTGAAAAATCAGGTCGCCGTCCGGGCCGAGGCCTACGAATTCATCCAATACCTCTTTTTCGGTCAATGGACGGAAATCCGGGCCCACGCCGCGGGTCTGGGCGTCAGCATCATCGGCGACACGCCGATCTTCACGGCCCTCGACAGCGCCGATGTCTGGGCCAGCCCCCAGCTTTTTCAGCTCAACGCCACAACGGCCCGCCCCACGGCCGTGGCCGGCGTCCCGCCCGACTATTTTTCCGCTGATGGCCAGCTGTGGGGTAACCCGCTTTACGATTGGCCGGCGCATGCCGCCGACGGCTACGCGTGGTGGCTTGAACGCTTGCGCGCCAGTTTCTCCCTCTGCGATGTCGTGCGCATCGACCATTTCCGCGGATTCGATTCCTACTGGGCCATCCCGGCCGACGCGCCCACGGCGCGCACCGGCCAGTGGGAACGCGGTCCCGGGATCGATTTCTTCCAAAAGGTTGTCGCCGCCCTGCCCGGCGCGAAACTCATCGCCGAAGACCTCGGCGACCTCACCCCGTCGGTCGTCGCGCTGCGTGAAGCCACCGGACTGCCCGGCATGGCCATCCTCCAGTTCGCTTTTGGCGGTGATGCGAAAAACCTGTATCTGCCCCACAACCAGCGGCCGAACAGCGTGGTGTATCCTGGAACACATGACAACGACACGACGCTCGGCTGGTATCGGACGACGGACGAGAAAGCGCGCGACCATGTCCGCCGCTATTTCCGCGTGGGCGGCGAGGCCGTCGGCTGGGACTTCATCCGTTCGGCCTACGCGTCGGTCGCGAATCTCGCCGTCATTCCGCTGCAGGATGTGCTCAGTCTCGGTCCGGCGGCCCGCTTCAATACTCCCGGCAAAAGCCAGGGCAACTGGACGTGGCGCTATCGGGCGGAACACCTCGCGGCGCTGCGCGACGGCACCCTGCCCTACCTTCGCGAACTGGCCGAGCTTTACGGTCGCACCACCGCGGCCGCGAAAACGTCGGCCACCCCTTGAAACCTGCGGGAACCTGGCGCGGCCGCTTTCTTGCCGGGTTGCCGGTCTGAGGTGGGGTGGCGCTCGGGTCGCCCGGGATCAGGCGGCCCGGCGCAGCCCCTTGACCCAAAGCCGCACGCGATCCAGCCAAAGATAGACCACGGGCACGGTGTAGAGCGTGAGCAACTGGCTCACAGCCAGCCCGCCCACGATCGCGAGGCCGAGCGGGCGGCGCATCTCCACGCCCTCGCCGGTGGCCAACACCAAGGGCAGCGCACCCAACAGGGCCGCGCAATTCGTCATCAAAATCGGACGCAGCCGGAGCAACGCCGCAGCATAGATGGCCTCGCGCGGCGCGAGGCCTTCGCTGCGCTCCGTGGCGATGGCAAAGTCGATCATCAGAATCGCATTCTTCATCACGATACCGATCAGCAAGAACAGCCCGAGCAGCGCGATCAGCGAGAATTCCGTGTTCGTCAGGCGCAGCGCCAGCAAGGCCCCGAGGCCCGCCGACGGCAGCGTCGAGAGAATCGTCAGCGGATGAACCAGACTCTCGTAAAGAATGCCCAGCACGAGATACACGGCCACCAACACGCCGAGAATCAGGAACGGCTGATTCTGCAGCGTTTTTTGAAAACTTTGGGCGCTCCCCGACAGCCGCGCCTGAATCTCCGTCGGGAGCATGATGCCCACGAGCGCGCGGTCGATCGCCGCGAGCCCCTCCTCGAGCGAGACATCCTTCGCCAGCGCAAACCCCACGTTCTCCGCGGCGAACTGGTTGCGGTGCCGCACGCGGTCGTCGACGATGGAATAGTCGTAACGGGTGAACGCGGACAGCGGCACCCGCGCTCCGTCTGCCCCGATCACCTGCACCTGGTCGAGCACCGCCGGATCCGACGTGAACTGCGGCTCCAGCTCCATGATCACGCGATACTGGTTGAGCCGATCATAGAGCGTGGCGACCTGCCGCTGGCTGAACGAACTGTTCAACACCTGGGCCACCATCTGCATATCCACGCCGAGGCGACGCGCCGCCTCGCGGTCGATGTGCAGACTGATCTGCTGCGTGCCGCTTTCGGAATGGTTCTCCACGTCCGTGAGCTCCGGCAGTTCCTGCATCGCCGCGGCCACTTTCGGGAGCCACTTGCGCAGCAAGCCGAGTTCCGAACTCAGGAGGCTGAGATCGTAGGCGCCCGCGTCGGAGGTGCGCGGGGCATCCATGTCCTGGGAAACCCCGAGCCACAACATGCCCCCGGCCACCGGCGGAGCCGCGAGCCGCAGCCGGTTGATGACGTCGTTGGCCGACACGCCCCGCTCGGCCAGCGGCTTGAGCCGGATCATCATGCGGGCGTTGTTCAGGCCGGTGGAACCGCCCGAGGTGCCGATCAGATCCTGCACCGCCGGGTCGGCCAGAATCAGCTTCCGATACACGTCGATCTTGGGCTGCATCACCCGATAGGAAAAAGCATCGTCGCCCCGGGCGAAACCCGTCAGCTGCCCGGTGTCCTGCGCCGGCAGAAAACCCTTGGGGATTTTGATGTAGAGCGAAACATTGAGCGCAATTGTCCCGGCGAGGACGATGAGCGTCAGAGTTGCATGGCGTAACACCCAGCTGAGCGACGTCGCGTACGCTGCCCGCACCTTTTCAAACGCGCCCTCGGTCGCCCGGCGCAACGGCCCGGTCGGCCGGGCCTCTTTGCGCACCAGCCAGCGCGCGCACAAACTCGGCGTGAGCGTCAGCGAGACCGCCAGCGAGAGGAGCATCGCCGCGGCCAGCGTGATGGAGAACTCGCGGAACAGCCGCTCGACCAGCCCGCCCATGAACAGGATCGAGACGAACACCGCGACGAGCGACAGGTTCATGGCGAGCAAAGTGAAGCCGACCTCCGCCGAACCCTTCATCGCCGCGCGAAACGGCGAGAGCCCGCGCTCGATGTGGCGGGAAATGTTTTCCAATACGACGATGGCGTCGTCGACCACGAGGCCCGCGGCCACGATCAGCGCCATGAGCGAAAGATTGTTGAGCGAAAACCCGTACAAATACATCACGCCGAACGTCCCGATCAACGACACCGGGATCGCGAGGCTCGGGATCAGCGCCGCGCGCGCACTGCCGAGAAACAGGAAAACCACCAGCATCACGAGGCCCGCCGAGATCAACAACGTGCGTTCGGACTCCCGGAGCGTCGCCCGGATCCCCGGCGACCGGTCCATCACCACCGCGAGGTCGGCATCGGCCGGCAGCAACGCCCGGAGGCCCGGCAACTGCGCGTTGATCGCATCGATGGTCGCGATGATGTTCGCGCCCGGCTGACGGCTGATCATCAGCAACACGGCGGGCCGGTCGTTGTGAAATCCGCTGCTGTAGCGGTCCTCGACCGAGTCGGTCACTTTGGCCACATCGCCCAACCGCACGGGCGCACCGTCGCGATAGCGGATGATCATCGGCAAATATTCCTCGGCGCGCCGCAGCTGGTCGCTGATCTGCACCTCCCACTGGCGCCCGCCCTCCTCGACACTGCCACGCGGGCGGATCGAGTTGGCGTTGGCGATCGCCCGGCGCACTTCGTCGAGGGCGATGCCGTGGTGCGACAGCGCGTGCGGATTCAGCTGCACCCGCACCGCCGGCAGCGAACTCCCGCCGACGGAGACTTCGCCGACGCCCTGGATCTGGGAAACCTTCTGCGCCAAAACCGTGGCCGCGATATCGTAGAGCGCGCCCGGGGCGAGATTCGGCGAACTGAGCGCCAGCGCCATGATGGGCGCCTGCGACGGATTGGATTTTCGATACGTCGGGTTGCCCGGCATGCCGGCGGGAAGCTGGCCGCGCGCGGCATTGATGGCCGCCTGCACGTCGCGCGCGGCCGCGTCGATGTCCCGGTTGAAGGCGAACTCCAATGTGATACTGATCGAACCCTGCCGGCAATCGGCCGAAATATTGGTGATGCCGGCGATGGTGCCCAGCGCCCGTTCCAGCGGCGCGGCCACGCTCGCGGCCATCGTCTCGGGGCTGGCCCCGGGCAGCGAGGCGCTCACGCGGATGGTCGGAAAATCCACCTGCGGGAGCGGCGCGACGGGCAGCAACCCGTAGGCGAGCACTCCGACGAGCACGATCGCCACCGCGATCAGGGCACTCGCAATCGGGCGACGAACAAATGGACGCGAGAGGTTCATCCCGGAAGGATCTCCGCCGAGGGGGCCGCGCGGACGGGCGTCGGAGCCCGGCGCGAGCGGACCCGTTGGGCGAGGCGGTCGAAGAACAGATAGACGACCGGTGTTGTGAAGAGCGTGAGCACTTGGCTCACGAGCAGACCGCCGACCATGACGAGGCCGAGCGGTTGCCGCAGTTCCGCCCCGGAACCGGAGGACAACATGAGCGGCAGGGCGCCAAACAGCGCCGCCAGCGTCGTCATTAGAATCGGACGAAACCGGAGCAACGCCGCCTGGCGAATGGCCTCGACGGAACTGAGCCCCTGCCGCCGCGTGGCATCGAGGGCGAAATCGACCATCATGATGCCGTTTTTCTTCACCAACCCGATGAGCAGAATCACGCCGATGATCGCGATCATGTCGAGCGGCCGGCCCGTGATCCACAACGCCAGCAACGCGCCGACCGTAGCGGACGGCAACGTCGAGAGAATCGTGATCGGATGGATCAAACTCTCATACAAAATGCCGAGGACGATATACATCGTCACCACGGCGGCCAGCACGAGCAGCAGCGTGCTGGAGAGCGACGAGCGGAACGCGTTGGCCGCTCCCTGAAAACGCATCTCGATCGCCGGCGGCACCCCCAGATCCAGATTGGTTCGCTCGATCGCCGCGACGGCGTCGCCGAGCGAGGCGTCCTTGCCCAAGTTGAACGAAACCGTCACCGCCGGGAACTGCCCCACGTGGCTGATCAGCAGCGTTGTGGGCCGCTCGGAGACGCGCGCGATACTCGAGAGCGGCACCGGTCGACCGGCGCGCGTGCGGACGAAAATCGTCGTGAGAGCCTGCGGTCCCGCCGCCAGCCGCGGATCCACCTCCAGCACGACCCGATACTGGCTCGCCTGGGTGAAGAGCGTGGAGATCTGCCGCTGCCCGAATGCGCTGTAGAGCGCATCGTCGATGTCGGCCACACTCACCCCCAGTCGGCTTGCCGCATCGCGGTCGATCTCGAGGAAGGCCTGCAGGCCCTCGTCCTGCAGGTCGCTCGCCACATCCGACAACGCCGGCAGTTCCCGCAGTCGGTCGACGAGCTGGGGCACCCAGCCATGGAGGAGTTTTTCGTCCGGGCTCGTAAGCGTAAACTGAAACTGCGTGCGACTCACGCGGTCCTCGATCGTCAGCTCTTGCACCGGTTGCAGATAAAGCGTGATGCCCGTGACCGCGAGCGCCGCCGAGCGGAGACGTTCGATGATTTGGAGCGCGGAATCCCGGCGCTGGGCGTGGGGCTTGAGATTGATCAGCATCCGGCCGCTGTTGAGCGTGGAATTGGTCCCGTCGACGCCGATGAAGGACGAGAGGCTCGACACCGCGGGGTCCTCGAGAATCTTGGCCGCGAGGGCCTGCTGCCGCTCGGCCATGGCGGAAAACGAGATCGATTGCGGCGCCTCGGTCACGGCCTGAAGCGCGGCGTTGTCCTGCACCGGGAAAAATCCTTTGGGGACAACCAGGTAGAGCACCACCGTGAGCGCGAGGGTGCCGAGCGTCACGAGCAACGTCGCGCGTTGGCGCAGCAGCACCCAGTCGAGCCAAATGCCGTAGCGCTCGATCACCGCGTCGAGGAAACCGCGTTTAGCGTGTTCCTGCGCCACGTGGGCCGGCAGCATGCGCGCGCACATCATCGGGGTGAGCGTCAGCGACACCACGAGTGAAATGAGGATGGACACCGCCAGCGTGATCGCGAACTCGTGGAACAGCCGGCCGACGACGTCGCCCATGAACAGCAGGGGAATCAGCACGGCGATTAACGACAGCGTGAGCGACACGAGCGTGAAACCGATTTGCGAGGCCCCCTTGAGCGCCGCCTCCATCGGCGGATCCCCCTGCTCGCGGTAGCGCGCGATGTTTTCGAGCATCACGATGGCATCATCGACCACGAAGCCGGTTGCGATCGTCAGCGCCATCAGCGTCAGGATGTTCAGCGAATAGCCGGCGAGATACATGACGCCGAACGTGCCGATGAGCGACAGCGGCACGGCGATGCTCGGGATGATCGTGGCGGCGATGTTGCGCAGAAAAAGAAACGTCACGAGCACGACGAGGAGCACGGCAAAGACGAGTTCGTGCTGCACCGAGCGAACCGAGGAGCGGATGCTCTGCGTGCGGTCCGTCAGCACGGCGACATCCACGGCGGCGGGGAGACTCGCCGAGAGTTGCGGCAGCAGCGCCTGCACCCGGTCGACGACCTCGATGACGTTCGCACCGGGCTGGCGCTGCACGTTGATGAGCACGGCGGGCAGCTTGTCCGCCCACGCGGCGAGCCGTCGGTCCTCGGCGGCGTTTTCGATCCGGGCGACGTCGCCCAGCCGCAGCGGTCGGCCGTCGCGCCACGCGATGATCAGGTCGCGGTATTCTTCGACCGACCGAAGCTGATCGTTTGCGTCCATCAGGATCGCCCTCATCGGACCGTCGAAACTGCCTTTCGGCCCGTTGACACTCGCCGCGCCGATCACGGCGCGCACGTCGGCCAGGCTGAGGCCGCGCGCCGCGAGTTCGCCGGGATTGATCTGCACGCGCACGGCCGGGCGCTGGCCACCGGCGAGACTCACCATGCCGACGCCGGGAATCTGCGCGAGTTTCTGGGCGATGCGTGTATCGACCAGATCATGGACCTGCGGGAGCGGCAAACTGCCCGACGTCACCGCCAGCGTGAGGATGGGCGTATCGGCGGGATTGACCTTTCGGTAAACGGGAGGGGTCGGCAGGTCGTTCGGCAGCAAATTGCTCGCGGCATTGATGGCCGCCTGCACCTCCTGCTCCGCGACGCCCATCGACACCTTGAGCGAAAACTGGAGCGTGATCACCGAGGAGCCGCCCGAACTCACCGACGACAGCTGGTTGACGCCGGGAATCTGGCCGAAGCGCCGCTCGAGTGGCGCCGTGATGGAACTGGCCGTCACGGCCGGACTGGCGCCCGGGTAGAACGTGAAAATTTGGATCGTCGGAAACTCCACCTGCGGCAGGGCCGCGACGGGCAGGAGCCGATAGGCAAGCGCGCCGGAGAGCAGCAGCGCGACCATCAGGAGGCTGGTCGCCACCGGACGGAGAATGAACGGGCGCGAGGGGCTCATTTTTCCTTCTTCTTTTTCTTCGACGACCCTTCGCCTTTCGCCTCGCCGCCAGCCGCGCTCGCCGCCGGCGGGCGCGGCGTCGCGTCATCGCTCACGACCGAAACCAGCCGGCCCTCGCGCAACCGATCGAGGCCTTCGAGCACGACCAGTTCGCCGGGCTGCAGCCCCCGCGCGACCGATTGCAAGGCTCCATCGGACGGCCCGAGCACAATGTCGCGCACGGTGGCCTTGTTCTCCGCCGCCACCACGTAAACGTAGGTGCCCCGCGAACCGTATTGCACGGCGACGCTCGGGATCACCAGCGCGGACTTCAGCGTGCGCACCCGCAGCCGGACGTTTACGAACTGGTTGGGGAAAAGTTTTTCGTCCGCGTTGGCGAACTCCGCCTTGAGCCGCAGCGTGCCGGTCGCGAGGTCGATCTGGTTGTCGACGGTTTTGAGGCTGCCGGTGGCCAGCACGATCCCCTCCCCGCGGTCCCAGGCCTCGACGACGAGCTGTTCGCCGGCGCGGAGCGGTTCCACCACTTTTTGCAGCTCCATCTCCGGGATGGTGAACATCACCGAGATGGGTCGCGTCTGGGTGATCACGACCATTCCGCCCGCATCACCGGCCCGCACGATATTGCCGGCGTCGACCTGGCGGAGCCCCAGCCGGCCGGCAATCGGCGCCTCGACTTTGGTATAGGCCAATTGGCGACGTGCATCTTCGACCTGGGCCTGCGCGGTGGCCAGCGCCCCCTCGCGTTCCGCTACGAGGGCCTGCTGGGCCTCCAATTGCTGCGGCGAAATGAGCGTTTGCGCGTGCAACTGCTTGAATCGGTCGAGATCGCTGCGCGCCGTCCGCACCTGCGATTCGGCGAGGCGCAGCTGACCTTCCATTTGCGTCAAGCGCAGCTGGTAGGGCAACGGATCGATTTCGGCGAGCAGTTGCCCCGCGGTCACCTCCTGCCCCTCCGAAAACGCCACACGCAACATCTGTCCGTCGACGCGGCTGCGCACCGTCACCGTGTTGACCGGCACCACGGTCCCGATGGCCCGGAGATGCACCGAGAGGTCCTGTTGTCGCGCCGCCTCGGCCCGCACGGGCACCGGCTGCGAATTGCTTTTGCTGCTACGAAACGGGTTGCCGCCGCCCGTCTTGGGCGCTTCGGCGCGAAATCCGAAATACCAGACGCCGCCGGCGAAAACCAAGGCGACTGCGCAATAGAGGTACCAGCGGCGGGAGGATTGAGGGTTCGGCATGTCGAAAGGGAATGGGCGCGTCGAGGAGGTGGACAGTTGCCCGCCAGACGACCATGCGGGGGCCACCGTTGCTATAAATTTCGCTCGATCACGGCACGCGGCGTCGCCGACACCACCGCAGCGGCGTCACCCCGCGCGCACAAACGCGGCGATGCGCGGCACGACGTCGTCCCGGGCATCCTCCAGCACGTAGTGCCCCGCGTCGGCGAGCCGGTGCACGTCGGCTTGGGGCAGCACCTCGCGCCACCTGGCCAGAAACGAGTCGTCGAAACAAAAATCTCGCCCGCCCCAGATGACCAGCGCCGGCCGCTCCCGGAAGTGGCGCAACCCCTGCTCCACCTCCGCCAGAGCGCCCCAACTCGGATGGGTGGCCGCCAGCGGGATATCGCGCACGAAGGCGCTCACCGCCACCCGATTCGCCCACGAGTCGTAAGGCAAAAGATAGCCGGCCTTTTCGGTCGCGGTCAGCCGGCGCCGATGCATCGCCATCCACGTGGCCGGCCACGCGAAACCGTTCAGCCCGCGCACCAGGAGCGGCCCGATCAGCGGGGCCTTGCACACGGCGATGCGCGCCGGAATGCGGGTGGAGGCGAATGCCGCAGTGTTGAGAATCGTCACGCGGCCGATCAGGTCCGGGTGTCGCGCGGCGAAGCCGAACCCGATCGCCCCGCCCCAGTCATGCACGACGAGATGCACGCGTTTGAGGGCCAGCGACGCCACCAGCGCCGCGACATCGGCGATGCGCCTCGCGAGGGTGTAGTCGTAGTCTGGCGGCTTCTCCGAAAGCCCCATGCCGATGTGATCCGGCGCGATGCACCGCGTGGTCGGCGCGAGGGCACGGATCAGGTTTCGATAGTAAAACGACCAGGTCGGGTTGCCGTGCAGCATGAGCACGGCCTCGTCGCGGCGCGGGCCTTCGTCGACGTAGCTCATGCGGGCACCGCCCGGCGTCGCAAACGATTTTGGCGCGAACGGGTATTCCCGGGCGAGCCAGGCGGGAATCTGGGGCGGCGTCACCATTCGAGCGCGAGCATCAGACAATTCAGGCCGCTCCCGATGCCGAGCAGACCGACCCGGTGGCCTTCCTGCACCGCGCCGGCGTCCACGGCGGCACACAAGGTCGCCGGTAGAGCGACGGAGCCGGTGTTGCCGAGGGTTTCGAACGTGGAAAAGTCCTTGGCGAGATCGAGGCCGAGGGTCTCGTAGAGTTTGCGCCGGTGGGTGCTGCCCACCTGGTGGCAGATAAACCGGTCGAACGCCCCCCCCTGCTCCGCGGTGAAATCCCGCCACGTTTCCTGGGCGAGCCCCACCCCGGCGATCAACAACTGCTCCGAGTCCGTCTGCATCGCGAGCGCATCGGCCCCGTGGGTGTCGCCCTGGCAAAGTTCGCTGTGCTGTGTCGCGGCCCGGGCGACGCCCCCGAGCAAACGATGCGCCCGGCCTTTGACGAGCGAACGGTGGCACACCATCGCGGCCACCGCGCCGGAGCCGATCGTGAGATTGGCGAAATACGGTTTGATGGCGTTGCGCGAGAGAGTCGTCGCCAGCAACGTCTGCAGCGTTTGCTCGACCAGCGGCCGGCCGTTCTCGCCCGCCACGACCAGCGCGCAGCGAATCTGGCCGGACTCAATCAAGCCGGCTGCGACCGTCAGTGCATTCAAAAAGCCGAGACATGCATTCGAGAGGTCGAAGATCTGGGCCGTCGCCGGCAGGCCGATTTTCCGGTGGGCGAACGCCGCCGTCGCCGGCTCCAGCATGTCGCGACTCACCGCCGCGTGGACAAACAGTTCGACGCGCCCGGCGCCGAGCGCGGATTTCGCCAGGACCGCCCGGCCCGCCTGCGCGCTCGCGTCCGACGGCCGCGTGCCGGCCGGCCACATGCGCCGCTCGCGGATGCCCGACATGAGTTCGAGCCGCCCGGCCGGGAGCTTCAGCCGGTCGTAGAGCGGGCGCAGCCTCTCCTCGATGGCGGCGGAACTCCACACCTCGTCCGGCAAGGCGACCGCGAGCGACTCGATGCAGACATTTTCAAATTTCATGCGGTGGCGTTCACTGCTCCATCCGCATCGCGAGCCGGACAATTTCCTTGTCGAAATAGTTCGCGCCGAGTCCCGCGTCGACGACGAGCGTCGTGCCGTTGAGCCCGCTGCTGCGCCCACTCAGCAGAAAAACCACGGCATTGGCGACCTCCTGCGTTTCGAGATTTTTTTTCCGAAACGTGAGCTTCTCCGCGTAAAGGTAGCTTTCGAGATAACCGGGAATGCCCGCCGACGCGCTGGTCTTCAACGGCCCCGCGCCGACCGAGTTGAACCGCACCGCGGAATCCGCACTGAACGACTTGGCGAGGAACCGCACGCTCGACTCCAGGGCCGCCTTGATCGGACCCATGTAGCCGTAATTGTCGGGGGTCACGAGCAGGGACGAAATGCCGATGGTCACGACCGAGGCCGCGGGCGCGAGATGCGGCTTGAAGGCCCGCGCCACCTCGACGAGGGAGAACGCGGACACGGCGGTCGCCTGCAGAAAATCCGCCCGCTTGGTCTCGTGAAACGGTTTGAAGCCCTCGGAGTAATTCGCAAAGGCGAGCGAGTGAACGATCCCGTCCAGCGGCACCTGGCCCGCGGCCGAAACGTCCGCGGCGAGGCGCTCCACGGCCCCCGGTTGCTCGACGTCGCAAATGAAAACCGGCTTTCCGGCCAGCAAAGTCTCCAGCGATTTTTTGCGCGCCTCGGAGCGCACGCTGTAGACCACCCGCGCCCCCTGCTCTTCCAGCGTCTTCGCGACGGACCAGGCGACGCTCTTGCGGTTCGCGACGCCGAAGACGAGAAAGGTCTTCCCGGAGACTTGGAGGAAATCGCTCATGCGGCGGGCGCGCCGTCCGGCGTTTTCCAGGCGACCGTGAAATCGACGCTCAGCACGCGCTTGTCACCGCATTTCACCTGGCCGCTCATCATCGTGAAACCGCCGAGCGACTCTTTGCGCTTCACCTCGATGGTGATCGTGTCGCCCGGATAGACCGGATTGCGGAAGCGCACGTCGCTGATCTTCGCGAGCAACGGCACCCCGTCCTTCGTCGCCTGCCCCGCCATCAAGCGGGCCATGAAGAGCGCGCCCGTCTGGAACACGGCTTCGCACAACAGCACGCCGGGCGTGATCGGCGCGCCGGGATAGTGACCCTTGTAGAAATCTTCCTCGGCGCGGAACGTCCGGCGCGCGACCAGTCCGTCGGCGGATTCGCTGACGATTTCGTCGACGAACAAGAAGGGCGGGCGGTGCGGGATGAGGTCGGTGACTTGGGACATGGTCAGGCGGGAGCGGCCGCGGGGGCCGGTTGCTTCATGTGGAAAAGAGCTTTGTCGATCTTGTTGGCCGTGATGACGCCATAGTTGATGGTCCCGAGCCATCCCGACATGATGATGCCGACCGAGCCGGCGTGGTAGAGGCCGGGAAGTTTTTCGGAGATCTCCATCGAGACTTTCAGCCCCTCGAATTTGGTGCCGAACGACGTTCCGGAAAAATGCTGGGTATAGCGCTCGATCGTCCGTGGCGTGGCCGCCTCCATCCAGTCGATTTTCGCCCGCACGCCGGGAATGTATTTTTCCAGCGCGACCACGGACTCGTCGATCAAGCGCTGTTTCTCCCGCTCGTAGTCGGCGTCGGAGAGCTTCTGCCAGTCGGCGTAGAGCCCGTTCAGCGAAACCACGACAGTGTAGCGGTCGGACCCGGGGCGCGTATCCGGATAGTAGACGGAAAACGTCCGGCTGGTCGTGTGGAAATCGGTCAGTTCCGCGCTGCTGAACTTAGGATTCTCCGAGGTGAAGACCAGGTCGCCGATATGCGGAATGGTTTCGCCCTTGCGGATGCCGAGGTAGAC